>CAYWQG010000007.1:0-16171 GCA_964460635.1 Candidatus Woesearchaeota archaeon
TTTTAAGAAACTAACTCTTAAAACCAAAGAATAAAAAGAATTATAAATCTCTTAATTTTTTAAATAAAATGGATTATAAAGAATTACTAAAAAAGGCGCTTAAAGAAGTGAAACATTCGGGAAATAACTCTCGTTTTGAAGTGCCAAAAATTTCAGGGCATGTACAAGGTAAGAAGACAATCCTAACTAATTTTTATCAGATAGCAGAATATATAAGAAGAAAACCCGAACATCTTCAGAAATTTCTTTTGAAAGAACTTGCAACCTCTGGACAAAAAGAGGGAACTTTTTTGATTTTGAATAGAAAGGTTCCGAGCGAGAAGATAAACGAAAAGACGGATTTATATATTAAGAAGTTTGTGGAATGCAGAGAATGTAAAAAACCAGATACAGAATTAGTAAAAGAAGATAGATTCCTTTTTATTCATTGTCTTGCGTGTGGAGCTAAATATCCGGTTAAATAATTAAAGAGTTTTAATCTAATTTATTGAATAAATTTACTAAAGGAAAATCTTATTAACTAAATCCTTTTTGATTTTCTATGCTTGTTAATATAATAAAATCCTATAGAAAAATTGTCACAATTTGTGACTCTGAACTTCTCGGAAAAAAGTTTGAGGAAGGAAAATTTCAGTTAGATCTAAAGGCTTCTTTTTATGATGGGAAGAAATATTCTGAAGAGAAAATAAGAGAGCTGATAAGAGAATTTTCTGTGGAGGATGCTACCTTTAATATAGTCGGAAAACGAGCGGTCAGTCTTGCATTAAAAGAAGGCGTTTTTTTGAAAGAAGATGTGCAAAGAATCGGAGGAATTCCGTACATCTTTTTATTATTATAAAAGAATGGAGGAACTAGATAAGGGGTTAGAGAGATTAATTAAAATTTTATCCAAGATAAATTGTCTACAATTTTAGAAAGATTTATATAATATATATCATTAAGTGATATATCATCAGGAGACATAATGTTTAAGGCACACATAAAATTAACGGTTCTTGAAGAACTTAATAAAAAAAGTTCGTATGGATATGATGTTATGAAATCTATTGGCGAACTCGGGAAAAAGCCTTCTCCAGGGTATATTTATCCATTATTGAACGACCTTGAAAAAAAGAATTTTATTTCTGTTAAAAAAGATGGGCGAAGAAAAATATATTCAATTACTCCAGATGGAAGAAAGTTTTTAAAGAATCTTAAGAATAAACGAAAACTTATGTTTGGAAAAATGATTCAGATGTGGGAGCCAATTGCGGGGAAGGAAGAAATTGAGCACTTAAAAAAGTTTAAGATGAATCTTGATAAAAGTAGTTTGCCTTTGCGAGATCTTGTTCTTATTAAAAAACTACATAGATTAATTTTTTCGTCTTATCAAAAAAGAAACGACGAAAATAGGAAGAAGATTAAAAAGATTTTGGAAGAGACCATTGTTAAAATTGAAAAGATAAACCAAAAATGAGATACCTTGGTAAATCCTCAGAATTTAAGAATTTTTTACAAGAATTTTGAATGTTTAGATTTAATTGATGACTTTAAGTCAATAGAAAAGTTTAAATATAAAATATCATTAAGCGATATATCATAAGATGATACAAGATAAAAATATTAAAACGGCAAGGAGAAGTTTTCTATTCTCAATACTAATGGCGACGTTATTTTTGTTTTTAACATTGCAATTTAGTTTGGTAAGTGCGACGAGTCAGGAAATAAACTTTTCTTTAAATTCTGCAGGGGTAAACACTAATGCAAAATTTGTTGTGCAAACTCTAAAATATGAACCTTATCCCGTAGCAGCGGGAAGTTGGTTTAATGTTTGGATTAAAGTTCAAAATATTGGAAAAGACGATGCGAAGAATGCCGAGTTTGAATTAATCCCCGAATCTCCTTTCTCCTTACAAAATAATTCAATAAAGAATTACGGATTAATAAGTGGAACGATAAATGCATATAAACAGAGGAAATCAGGAGAGACTCAAGCACAAGCAAACCAAATTATATTAAAATATCGAGTTTATGTTGTTCCGAACGCTAAAGAAGGAGAGCATACGCTAAAAATAAAGACAACAACTGATAAAGCAAGCGGAATTTATTATATTTATAATTTGCCAATAGAAATTGCAAAATCAAAAGTCGGTTTTGAGACTATTTTTCAGAATTATAATGGAGCACAGAGTTCTTTCACTATAACAAATACGGGAGAAGAATCCGCAAGTAGTATTATTGTAAAATTAAATAATTCACAGTGGGCACTCAATAAAGAACGTTCGATAAATCTTGGAAAATTGAATAGTGGAGATTCCACAACGTTTTCCTTTTCCGGAAGTCCAAACAAAAAACAAATTCAACTTAATATAACTTATAACGATGTCGGAGGAACAAGAAGAAGTATTATCAAAAATATTAATGTGGGATATATAAAAGTCAGTTCAAAAGAGAGTCAAGGATTTGGATATTCCGAGGCTATAATTTTCTTGATAGGAATATTCCTCGGAATATTTCTTGTAGTTACCTCAAGAAAGATTCATAAAAAGAAAAGAGGCAATTAGTTTATGTCAGATAAGAAAAAAAAATCTGATACAAAAGATAAAAATTTAACGAAAAAAGAAAAATTCGAAAGGGTCATTTATAATGAAATTTTTATTGTAATCGGAATTGTCTTAATAATAATTTTGATTATTGGGGGATTTGTTTATTATAAAACTAATTCCGGAAAAATTTATGTTGAAAGAGCTTCTATCGTTGCTCCACTAATTTCTCTGAAACCTTCTATGCCTGGAATTTTGGATAAAGTTTTTGTAAAAATCGGAGACCATGTTCTAATTAATAGTATTGTAGCTCAGGTTGGGAATAAAGAAATAATAACAAAGACGGATGGAGTAATTACTTATGTAGACAATGTCCCGGGACAATATATGACTCCACAAAATACTGTTGTTCAAATGTATAATCCGGAAGAATTGAGGGTTGTCGGTCAGGTTCAGGAAAATAAAGGACTAAAAGAAGTTCATGCAGGAGAAAAAGTTGTTTTCACTGCTGATGCTTTTGGTTCAAAAAAATATCAAGGAACAATTGAAGAAGTAAGTCCAACCTCCAGAGCTTCAGATATTGTATTTAGTATTTCAGACAAAAGAGAAGAACAATACTTTGATGTGATAGCTGAATTTGATATTGGGCAACATCTGGAATTAAAAAATGGTATGTCTGCAAAAATGTGGATTTATACCTAAAATAAATTCTAATAAGAATAATGGAATCTGAATACAATCTTCAGTGGTGGGTTTTAGTTACCGTAATTGTCGGTTCCCTCCTCGGGAGTATGGACCGAACGGTTGCTAATCTTGCGCTTCCAAAAATAATTAGTGCGTTTAGCATAACAGTTCTTACCTCTGCGTGGATTATAACTGCCTATATTCTTGCCAATGCAATTTTTGTTCCCGTCTGGGGAAAGTTGGGAGATATGATGGGGAGGAAAAAGATTTATCTCATTGGCTTCATAATTTTTACAGGAAGTTCTTTGCTCGCAGGTCTTGCATGGAGTTTCGGTTCATTAGTTATTTTTAGAATAATTCAAGGGATTGGAATTTCCGCGTCCTACCCTACTGCGATGGCGATTCTTACAGTTACATTTGTTAATAAGAAAAAAAGAGCACAAGCTCTCGGAATCTGGTCGGCAAGTCTGGCTTCAGGAGCAATTCTCGGACCCTTAATTGGGGGCCCATTGATTGATGCATTTGGATGGCGGTCAATTTTCTTTGTTAATATACCAATAGGACTTATAGGAATTGCAATGGCCTTCTTTCTTATAAAAGAATCCTCCTCTGTGAAGCCCAAAGGAAATTTTGATATTTTTGGGGCTTTTGCCCTTGGAGTATTTTTATCCGCAATAGTTTTAGTAATAGATCGTGGGAATTCTTGGGGATGGCTGTCTGATGCAAGTTTAATTTCCTATCTTACAGCTGCAGTCTCTGGAATTTCATTCTATTTTATTGAGAAACGTCAGAAAGAACCAATTATCGATTTTGAAATTTTCAAGAATAGAATTTTTGTTATGACTTTATTTAATACGTTTGTAGTTTTTATGGGAATGATGGGGAGTCTATTTCTCATTCCACTCTTTGCAGAAACATTTTTAGGTTATAGCGCAACTCAAGCTGGATATCTTTTTGTTCCTATGGCTTTGCTATTAATGATTGGAGCACCTTTGGGTGCAAAACTTGCGGGGAAAATAAGACCAGGGAAAGTAATCGCTCTTGGAACACTTATTGCTTCAGGAGGATTTCTACTTTTGATATTCCTTGATCCAAGATCCAGCGCATTAGATCTTATTGTTCCAATTTCTATAATGGCATTCGGTCTCGGGATGGGAATGTCTTCGAGGACAAATATAATTGCTTCTTCTGTATCTGAAGAGAAAGTAGGAGCCACATCTTCAATCTTTGTTTTGTTTAGAAGTATCGCGGGTGCATTTGGTATAGCATTATTCGCAACTGTACTCAGTAGCACAATAAAGAATAATGTTTTGAACATCGCCAAGAATACTGTTATCAACTCTCATAACCCATCGATTTATAGAGAAGTTGTTTCTCTAATAATTTTGAAAGCACAAGTTTCTGCTTACGGAAATGTATTTATGATTGCATCAATTTTCCTATTCGTCGGGGCAATAATTGCACTTTTCATTAAACCGAATAAGAAAAAATAAAAATTAGATATTGGATTATGTGGTAGAATTTTTTTTATATGCTTTAATCTTTTCCAATTAAAATATAGTTTGATATTTTCAAAATTTCATATCCATTCGTGAACACTTTCTTAGAAAGATTTCTACATCACTGATATAATCATTGAATCCCTCATTAACTTTTCGAGCAAATTCATATCCATTTTCAGAAATCTTTGAGGATAAATTAATATTATCTAGAACCAATTTTAATTTATCTGATAAATCTCTGGTATTTAATGGATCTACTTCGATACAATGTATTCTGTCAATTAGATTTTTATATATTCCTTTATTTTTAACTTCTGACGATATTAATAAGGGGGATTTACAACTCATTGCCTCCATAGCCTTTCTAGAAAAATGTCTTTGTATATAGAAATCTCTTTCACCTACAAAAAATACATCAGACTTCCTCAAAATTCCTGGAACTCTCCAAGGAGGAATTGAAGGGTAAACATAAACATTTTTTAATTTTCTATTTTGAATTGATTTTTTTAATTCTTTTGTTTTTTTACCACCCCCCAAATAGATTAATGCAAATTCTTCACTTTCCCCCATTAGGTCATATGCTTTGAGCAAATCAAAAGCCCCCTTTGATTCACTAATCTTTCCTAAAAATGTTATTAATCTTTTTCCCTCAAGTTCTGAAGGTTTTTCAAAATCAGGACACCTATCAAAACCAGACATATCTACTTTTGGGTTATGTAAAAAAACATTATTATTTAATGATTTAAATGATGAATAATAAGAAGGATAAGACATTATCCCATTAGCAGACGAAAATTGATTCATTAAAAGAGATTTAAGATTTGATGAACTAAATAATCTTTTCATATCACTACCTGCATGTTGTAGAACGAAAGGTTTTTTACTATATTTTGAAGCCAAGGAAGCAGAAACACCATAAGGAATCAAATACCATCCAACAATGATATCTGAATCCTCATTCCCAATAGTCCTTATCGCTAAGTCACTTATTCTTTCCATTTTAAAAGATTTTTCACTTTCCCAAATATCTGTTTTTACTGTACTAAAAAGTTGAATATTTTTTGGTTGGAGATAAGTTAAATCCTCAAGAGATAAATGAGATTTATCAGTTCTTTCTTGGCAATCTGATACAATTGTACATTTATGACCTCTTTCTCCCAAATTCTTGGCTAACCAATATAATTTTGTTGCTTCTCCCCCTGAAATTGGAGGATATTTTCCAATAAAAGTTATATTCATTTTTCTCTCCAACACTGAGGATCTTTTGAAAAATAATCTCCGGTATTGGCATAAGCAATTGCTCTACAGCCTCTACAAACATTCATAAGATCACATTCTCCACATCCATCTATCTTTTCAAATTCTCTTTGTTTATTTAATTCTTTAGAATATAAAAAGAAATCGATGAGATTAGTATTTTTAATTTTACCTATTGCTAAAGGCATTCTCCTACAAGAATATATTGAACCATCAGTATCTAAGCAAAGACCATTCTTTCCAATACTACAACCCTCAAGAACACCTTCTTCTTTATCAAAAGGTTTACTTATACCTAATTCCTTATCCATTAAATATCATAAAGGGTCTTTTCTTCCAATGAAACTTGGTCTCGCTCCTCTTTCCATTAATTCTTCGTATTTATTTTGCATAGTAAAAAGAAACTCTCTAAATTCATTTGGATTTAATTGTTCTTTTAAGAAATCTTTTCCTTCTCCAACTGGAACGACCCTTGCAAAATCAAAATGCTTTGCTCCAGAATTATAAGCGACCTCACAAACAGAAGGTATTTCGAGATAATTTTTTTTAGAAACAGTACTCATTATTGAAACCCAGATACTATGTTTATTTAATTTTTTTATTCCTTCGATCGTTTGAGAATAATTTCCTTTCCCTCTTATCAAGTCGTGTGTTTGTTCTAATCCATCCAAACTTAATTGATATCTATTGACTTTGTTCTCACATAAAATTTCTAAATTCCTTTTTGTTAAAGGTGTAGGGTTACCTAAAATTCCAATTACAATTTTTCTATTTTTTGCATATTTTAATAAATCCGGAAAATCTCCCCTAAGTAAAGGATTTCCTCCTGTAAAATTAATCCTTGGAAGAACCTTGAATTTATTTCTTAAATCGACTAATTATCCATTATTCTTTTTGATTCTAAAAAAGTTATACAATTGGGACTATCCTCTTCCTTTTCAGAATTAGGAATATAACAATGAGCACATCTATTTTCACATTTGTTTGTTATATGCCATTGTAAAACAAAATTTGTTTCAATAGGTTTTGGTAATAATAATTCGGTTTTTACTTTTTTATTCATTTTACATTATATCTTCTTTACTCATAAAACTTCTTAAAAATTTCTATCTTTTAGAATAGATTTATAAATTATAAAGAATCTTGAAGAATATGGATTTTAGAATAATAAATTCTGAACAGACTATAGATTTCCCTTGTGGACCAAATTCTATCTTCATGATTTTTGATTACTTCGAGATAGATGTTTCAAAAGAAATAATTTTGAAAGAATTTAAGAAAAAAACAGAGAATGTAGAAAGAGTTATCATGCCTATAATCGCAGAAGTAGCTCTAAAACTTGGTTTGAAACCAACCCTAATAATAACGAACTACACTTATTTCCCAGATTACTTAAATGGAGTGGAAACGAAGGAAATAATAAAATATATTAATGAACAGATTGAAAGTAAAAAAGAGTTTATAGATAATGAAGACAAAAAATATTATTTCTCAGTAAAAAGATTTCTTGAGTGCGGGGGGAATGTAAAATTTAAATTGTTTGGTGAAGAAGAGATTATTAATTCAATCACAAGAAGAAAACCTTGTTTATGTCAAATAAATACTGCATCATTTTCAAAAAAATCTATAGATTACCGAAGACAGCATTTTGTTGTACTTAGAGGAATTATAAATAATAAATTTATTCTAAATATTGGTCACAAAGAATCTATAAAAAAGGAAAAAAATGACTTTTTATTTTCACTATATAGAACTAAAATTCCAAATATCTTATTTTTTTAGAGCATTACTTGTTATGAATAGATTTCCTCTAAAAAAATTGATTAATATTTTTATTTAGAGGTGAATTTCATTAAGGGTGAATTGTAAAAATTAATTATTTTCTTTATTATTCACAACTATTACAACCCTCACATGAAGAACACCCTTGACACTCATAACTGGCCCTTACTTTCACTTCCTTCATCTCTAAAAAATATCCCTTTTGTTGTTCTTGATTTTGTGGTAAATAACAGTTATCTCCACACCCACCACATCCTCCACACCCCCCATTACACCAATTACAATCGTATTGACCCCCAACTTCCTCTTTGTCTAGAACCACCACAGCATTCTTGAGATTATTCCAAGATGCAAATCGATTAGTCAAACTTTCCAAACTTGGTTTTTCCATAAATTTTAAACATCTTCAAACTTTTTAAAGATTCCTATATAATACTTTTCATTAAACCGAATAAGAAAAAATAAAAATTAGATATTGGATTATGTGGTAGAATTTTTTTTATATGCTTTAATCTTTTTCAATTAAAATATAATTTAATATTTTCAAAATTTCTGTTTGGAAAAGAATTTTGATTTTAGGAAATAGACGAGTTGGAGGTAAGAGCGAAATCCAACTTAAAAAAGCAAAAGCGTTTTCTGTTTAAAAAGTAAGATGATTTAAGGACTTATTAAACAAAACCAATTACAACAATAAATTTATATAGTTTTAATCATTTTATTTATATGTCAATCTATTATGGAAGGTTTAGACATTTATGTGATATAAATGGGAGTTCTGAAAAGGCCCAAGAGGACTTGATGGGATTCTTTGAAATTGGTTCTCAAAGAAAATACATAGAAAAACAGATAACAAATTTGATAGAATTTTCTGAAATTGATTCTCAAGAAGAATACATTAAGAAACAGATAATCGGGGAATTTGAAGATGTTTTTATAGGGGAATTCGGAAAATATGGCAGAAGTTATGTTCTTAGAGATTTTGGAAAAGTGATAGCTGGAAAAGGTCGATTGGTTCAAGAGGAAGCATATACTAATAGCGATTTAGAAAAATTGGCAGAAAAAGCATTTGAATAGTTTTCTTTTTACTATAATTTAGAAAAAAATTATTTCTTAAATTAAGAAAATTTATTTCAGAAACAAAAATATTTTAATAGGAGAATCCCTCAAAGAACGGAATTCTCCGAAAAGAATATAAAGTAAGACCACTTCATTCTCTTAATATTAATTTTACTGGGGAGTTAAATTAATATTGTATTTTTCTTTGTATTATCCGAAGGTGCATGAAGTATTTAAACTTTTTGTTATTTCGGGAAAATCCTACTTAGTAGGATTACAAAAATATGAAAGGAGGTACAAAATAATGGTATTAGAATTTGCAAAAGAAGCTATACAGAACGCATCCAGGAATAGTATAAACTTTGATGATTTAAAAGCTGGGAAGGCAAACATAAAAGTTATAGGTGTAGGTGGTATGGGCTGTAATTTAGTTACTTGGCTCTTCAATAAAGGTATTAATGGAGCAGGAGTTTTTGCGGTGAACACAGATGCTTTACATTTAAGTGTAACAAAAGCGGACGAAAAGATTTTGATGGGAAAAGAATTGACCCGAGGACTCGGAGCTGGAGGTTTGGCAAAGATAGGAAGAGAAGCAGCAAAAGAAGCTCTCACTGATTTGAAAAGAGCGGTAGATAAAGCAGATATGGTCTTCGTAGTAGCAGGAATGGGTGGTGGAAGTGGAAGTGGAGCTGCGCCAGTTATAGCCAAAGTCGCTAAAGAAACAGGAGCAATAGTTATAGGAGTTGTCACAATGCCCTTTGAATCAGAGGGTTCAAGAATAGACAGAGCAGAATTCGGATTACAAGAATTAAGAGGAGTTACAGACACTTGCATAGTCTTAGACAACAACAAGCTCGTAGAAATCGCAGGAAAATTACCTATAGAACAAGCTTTCGCAGTCGCTAATGAATTAGTCAGCACAATGATACAAGGCATTGTTGAAACTATAACAATTCCAAGTTTAATTAATGTTGATTATGCGGATGTTTCTTCAATTATGAGGGATGGTGGAGTTTCAGTTATAGGAATCGGAGAATCAAATACACAGGACAGAGTTACTGATGCCGTCAAACAAGCTCTTACTAATCCTCTACTTGATGTGGATTACCAAGGGGCAAGTGGCGCATTGATACATATAACCTGTGGGCCAGATTTAAAATTAGAAGAGTTTGATTTTATAGGAAAAACAGTTTCAGAAAATTTAAGTCCAGATGCACAAGTAATAATTGGTGCAAGAATAAACAAAGAATTTTCCGGAAAGGTAAGAGTTATAACGATAATGACTGGTGTTAAATCTCCTTATATCTTAGGGAAGCCTTCTGAAGATGTTTCTGAATCTCCAAGAGAGATAAACGACTTAGGTATAGAATTTCTAAGAGAATAATCTTATTAATTTATACATTAACCTTTTTTATTTTTTTTATTCTTTTATTTTTGTAAGTATTGAAATAGAGATAGTTTTCTAAGGAAGATTTTCTTTTTTTGGAAACTTTTTTGTCTTCTTTATAACCAATTGGAAACATGGCCTCTACCTCTATTTCTTCGGGAATTCCTAAAGTTTGTTTTACTGCCCTTTCATCAAAGTGACCAATCCAACTGGAAGAAAGTTCTTCTTCTTCTAAACTTAATAAGAAATTTTCAATAGCCGCTCCAGCCTGTTGTTTTAAGAAAGATTTTCCTTCTTCTCCAAAACTCCTGATCGTTAAATTTGGGGAAGTACAAAAGACGACGACGAAGCTAACTTGTGAAATAAAATCTTGTTCTGAAGCACTCGCAAGTTTTCTGATTTTATTTGAATCATCCACTAAGATAATTCTTAGAGAGAAAAAATTCCCCGCCATCGGCGCAAATCTCGCACTATCAATCGCTTTTATTATTCTCCTCCAGTCCGCCTTTTTATTCTTGAAACCCCTTATACTTTGTCTTGCTCTTATACTTTCATAAATTCCCATATTTTCATAAGAAAAAAGAAGGTTAAAAATGTTTCTTATATGAAAAATTTTTGAATGAGTAATTTTAGATTTAATCTAACATAAAGTTTAAGAAGAATCAAAAGATATATTTTAATTACTAATTAGGTTTATCAAATAAAAAAATAATAAGAACTAAAAATGAAAATAAAATTTGGACCTTCGGGACTCGGACCGGTGAAAGAGGCTTCATCGAATCTCGAAAATTATAATCGGCTTGGTTTGAAGGCTTGCGAAATTGCCTTTACTTATGGACCGTATATAAAAAAGAAAGAAGATATGGAAGAGATAAGGAGGGTCGCCGAAAAAAATGGAATTGAATTGACGATTCACGGGCCGTATTGGATTAATTTAAATTCTGAAGACGAGGAGAAAATAAGAAAAAGCGAAGAAAGAATTTTAGAATGTTGTAGAATCGGAACAGAGTTGGGGGCAAAGCGCGTTGTTTTCCACGCGGGTTTTTATGGAAAAAAGAAGGAGGAGACTTATGAGAATATAAAAAAGGAAATATTATTTCTCCAAAAAAAGATAAAAGAAAAAAAATATACTTCGGAATTAGCTCCAGAGATTATGGGAAAGATTAATGTCTTTGGAAGCATAGAGGAGATAGGAAAGCTTGTAGATGAAACCGGATGTAGTTTTTGTATTGATTTCGCGCATATTCTTGCGAGATATGGGGATTATAATTTTGAAAAAGTTTTTGAAAAATTCGGAAACCATAAAAAATTACACATACATTTTTCAGGAATTGTCTATGGAGAAAAAGGAGAGAAGCACCATAAAAAAACAACAGAGAAAGAATGGGAAGAATTAATTTCACATTTACCTAAGGACAAAGAGATTGTTATAATTAACGAAAGTCCATTTCCAGTAGAAGATTCTATTTTAGGATTAAAAATTTTTAAGAAAATTAATAAAAATTTGGATTGATTTTAGGGAGTTAATCTATTCAAATCTCTCGGAAACAAGACCGCCTCTCTTACGTTTTTCTTTTCAGTTATTAATTGAGTTAGTCTCTCGAGGCCAATACTCCACCCGGAATGTTTAGGTGCCCCATACCTAAAACTTTCAATATAACTTTCAAAATCCTTAGGATTTAATCCTTTAGAAATCAATGACTTCTCCAATAAATCAGGAAGATGGATTCTTTGCCCTCCTGAACTTATTTCTGTTCCTCTATAAATCGCATCAAAACCCTCACTTAATTTTGAATTTATATCTCCTCCCTTAGGCATTATATAAAATGGCTTTATTTCTCTCGGCCAGGAATGAACAAAAACAATCGTGTTCGGAAATAATTTATCCAAAGAACGCTCATTGTCTGGAGTTAAATCTTCTCCATATTTAATTTTAAGTATCTTAACAGTCTCATCATAACTAATATATTTTGTTTCTGGTATTTTCAAATCTAGTTCCAATAATTTTATTTCTTCTCTGTTTTTTTCTAAAATATTCTTGATAATATATTTAACAACCGTTCCTAATTCTTCCATTACTTCCTTTTGTCCGACATGTGCTTCTTCTATATCCATTTGTCTGGATTCATTCAAATGTCTAATTGTGTTGTGTTTCTCTGCTCTCCAAACCGGAGCAATTGTGAAAACCTTCTCTAAAGCGGTGGCAGTCATCTGTTTGTATAATTGAGGGGATTGTGCCAAAAATGCTTTCTTCTTAAAATAATTAACTCTGAAAAGTTCTGTTCCTCCCTCAGAAGATGTTGAAATTATAGAAGGCAATTGTACTTCTATAAATCCTTTATCGTAAAAAAAGTTTCTAAAAAAGTGAGTTATCTCACTTTGAATTTTAAAAATTGCTTGTATTTTAAGTCGGTGTAAATCTAAAAATCTATAATCTAATCTTTTAGAAAGACTGGTTTTAGAAATTTCCGAAGAGTCTATTGGAAGTTCAATTGCTTCATTTAGGATTTCGATTTTTGTTGGAAAGACCTCTTTTCCTCCAGGCGCTCTGTCAGAATTTTCTATAGTTCCTTCCAAAGAGATTATAGATTCTTTACTTATTTTATCAATCTTCTCAAAAATTTCCTTATCAACTTTTCCTTCTACTGCGGTGATTTGAACAAATCCCGTCGGATCTTTCAAAACTAAAAATTTTACTTTTCCTAAAGCTCTCGTGTTGCTCACCCATCCGACCAATTTTATTTTTTTTAGATTTTCTTTAAATGTTTCTTTTATATAACTTCTTTTCATTTTAATTCGCTCTAAGCGAGATACTTTTTAAGTATTTTCATTATTTCATTTCCTGATTTGTTTCCTTTGAAAGAATTCATTATTAATCCCATATAAGCGTTCATTGAGAGCCCGGGTTTTTCCTTCAATACTTTAAGAATTTCTTCCTCGAGATTCACCTTTTCTTTTTCAAAAATCATAGATTTTTTTAATTCAACTCCTGAAAGAATTTTCCTAAAAACCTCTTTTATTTGAAATTCTGAAATTTTTTTTTCTTTTAGTTTTTCTAAGACAAAAACTAAAACCTCTTGGGTAATTTTTGTATTTACTTCTTCCAGAGACTTTTTTTCGTGAAAAGAAAGTTCTTTAGGCAAACTAAAAAGAAGTTTAGAAATGAGTTTGGGTTTTTTCAGGATTTGATATAGCTCTTTAAATTCTTCTAACTTTCTCTTCTTCAATAGAAGCTTTATCGTTTCTAAATCAAGTCCTTGCCCTTTTAATTCTTCTCTTATTTCTTTTATTTGTTTTGGAAGATTTGATTTAGCTTTTTCTATAATAGATTTTGATATTTTTAAAAGAGGTAAATCTGTTTCTGGATACATTCGATGTACGCCTGGCATCGGCCTTAAAAATTTTGTCTTAAAACCATCATAAACTCCTCGAACGTGGCTCTCTAAATTTTTCCCTTCAATCCTAAGTCGTTCTTGTCTTTCTAATTCATTTTCTATTATTTTAATAAATAATCTAAGATCCTGAACTCCTTTTAATTCTATTCTCACTCCTTCCCGTATTGAAACATTTACATCTTGCCTTATAACTCCAAGTCCTCTTTTGATTTTGAGACTTCTCAAAATTTCTCCAAGCTCAATAGCAACTTCTTTTGCTTCTTCTGGAGAGTTCATATCTGGAGATGTAGTTATTTCAAGAAGCGGAATTCCTAATCGGTCCAACCTGTAAATCGTTTGAGATTTTTCTTTCTTGATTATTCTCGCGGAGTCTTCTTCCAAAGAAATACTTTCTATTTTTATTTTCTTTCCTCGAATTTTTACAAATCCATTTTTAGCAATTAAAACCGTCCTCTGAAACCCAGAGGTATTTGAACCATCTATAACTTCTTTCCGCATTATTTGTGTTGTCTGAAAAATATTTGCATGGAGAATTAGGGACATCTGTAAGGCAATCTCTAATGCCTCTCGATTTATATCATAAGGGGGATTCTCGTCAAGTTCTACAAGGCAGGTTGTATCGTATCCTTGATAGAAAAAGTTTTTATCTTTTTGTTTTTCATAGGCGACGGCGGCATCTATAATTCCCGATTCTCCTGGAACTGGATGTAACTTTCTAAAAATTGTAAATTTTGGATTGTCATCTCTAAGTATGGAGTTACAATTACAAAATAATTTTTTAGTATCTAATTGCTGATGAATTTCTAACCCAATTTTTACCCCTAATTTTTTATAATCCATAAATAAATAAGAATCTTTTTGTTTATTAAGATTACGTTAAAGATAAAAAAGATTTTTTTAAACAAAAAAATTCTCTTGAAGAAAACTTATAACTTATTTTCCTCTTCTCTTTCCAGCCCGGACACTTGGTCTAACTTTTGAAGTAGGGCTCTTATCTCTTAGACCCCTTGACTTCTTAGCTGCAGAAGTTAAACCTCTCAACACTCTTTTTTTATTTTTTAAATCTGTAATCCAATTAATTTTTTTATCATTTTTTATCTCAGGTCTCTGGGGGTCTACAGAAATAACTTCATAAAAATAATTAATTCCATCTTTCCCAATTAGGTAAGAATTCAAAACTTCTAAATTCTTAAATTTTCTTCCCACTCTTTGTTCAGCAATCCATTTATAATTCATCTTAAGCGTTTTCCTTGTATGTAATCTTTTTCCCCTTCTTCCTTTGTTTGGTCGAGACCTTTTGTGTCCCCCCCTTTTAACTCTTATACGGATTATAAGAAAACCTTTTTTATTTTGATAGCCTAAAGCCTTCGCTCTATCTAATCTTAAAGGATGTTCAACCTTTGTGAAAACTCCGCTTTTTCTCCATTCAATCATCCTTTCTCGAAGAACTTTTTTGTCCGGTTTTTTCCACGCTTCTCTTAAATAATGTGCTAATCCAAATACCATAAAAAACAATAGAAATTTTCTTTTAAAAATCTTTTTGATTTCCAAGTTTCTCTTATTCTCTAAAAATTTATTTGATTTATGAATTTTTCATTCTTGAATATATTTCATTTAGAATTTTTAAAAAAAGACGACGAGGAGATTTCATAAATATTTTTTAAAATAAATCTATTCCGGAATATTTTAAAACTCTTTATTCTTCTCTTTTTTATGATAAATCGGAAAGAAGTTTATAAATGTGAAATCTGCGGAAGTATTGTTGAGGTTTTGAACGGAGGGGGAGGAGAATTGGTTTGTTGCGGACAACCGATGAATTTTCAGAAAGAAAATAAAGAGGAAGCTTCAGAAAAAAAACATATTCCAATTATAAGAGGAAATAAAGTAATCGTCGGTTTCGTACGACATCCAATGAGCGATGAGCATTTTATAGAATGGATTGAGGCGACAGATAAAAAAAATAATTCAACTATTATTTTTTTGACTCCAAAGGATGAACCCGAAGTTGAATTCTTATTCACCCCAGTTTCTGCAAGGGCTTATTGTAATATTCATCGATTGTGGAAAAGTAAATAATTAATTTCTCTGGGTATTTTCATAGAATCACCTAATCATAAACGAATTATTAAAATTTTTTAAAACTCTTATTTATATAAATTAGATACATAATTCATCGATTTCTGTGTAGGTCTGTTTGAGTAATACTTTTTGAAAGGGTATAATTCTGTGAGAAGTTCATCTCTTTTCTCTAAATTTGTTTGTAAATCTGAATCAAACTTTTTCTTAAATTTATTTGTATTAATTTCTAAAATATATTTGATCTCTGAATCAGATGTTTTAATAGAAGAAGATATTTTTAAACTATTTTCAATTAGAGGTTCCTCATTTATTGTAAGGTTGAATTTTTTTAGTGCATCCTCAAATGGGCTCATAATCTTTTTGAATATTTCTGATTTCATAAATATGGATTGATTGTTCGGACTATATAAAATTTTCTAAACCGCAAGCGCTTCAAACCAATTTCTACAATGAGGCCTCCGAGTTTTAACAAGTCAACCTCATCGTTCGGAAGAATTGAACAATGAG
>CAYWQG010000008.1:0-15820 GCA_964460635.1 Candidatus Woesearchaeota archaeon
CAGAGTTCTTCATTAACATTCTCTTTAAGAAAAATTTTAAAAATTTGTTTTTTAATAAGCTTTACAAAGTCCTCTTTCATAAGGGGGGTTTTTCCAATCGTAAAAAATTAATTTTATCCAGCCCAAATATGGTGCAATTTTCCATTTGGCTTTTCCTATTATGTTTTTCCCAAGTATATCCTTTTCATTTATTCTCATTGGATTATTCGAGGGAACTAATTGTGTTGGGTTATTATCTCCTTCTGTTTCGAAAACGTAATTTCCTGTTGTTTCATCTTTTGTTATTTCAACGACTCGGTGTATCACTGGGATATTTTGGTTTGTCTTGAAAACAATTATATTTCCAATTTTTACATTTTTAGGTTTTACTCCGACGACAACCAGAATATCTCCTTTGTTGAATCCGTTCTTAAATTTAAAGTTTTTAAATTCTTTTTTTGTTATATTGAACGAAGAATATTTTTGGCCGTGACTTTTCCACCAATTATCATAATTAGAAAATAAATTTCCCTGATGATACATACTACAAGAAATTACTATAACGACTGGCGAATCTGTTCCGGTTATTACATATAGGAAAGGGAAAAAAATAAATTTCACGAAAATTAAAAGAACAATCATAGAGACCAGCCATCCTTTGAAACTGTCATCCTTCCAGAGAAAGAACCAGAATTTTTTCATTCCTTTCTTAAGAGGAATTGATTCTTTTTTAAAATCCATTCTAAAGAATATCTCAATTAGTTTTTAAATACTTTTGTTAATTTTTTAAACACTTTTCAATTATCAAACAAAGCCAAAAGAAAGAGAAGATTTAAATAGTGTATACACAAGGAGTATATATGAACGATATCTTTGACAATCCGATTTTATGTAAGCAATGTGGAGATCGAATGAAGAAGGAAATGGTTTCTCGAGGAGATTTTGCTATACGAGCAATGGTTTGTCCAAATTGTAAATACAAAATTTTTCATCCGTTAGATTTAGAATACTACAATAAGTTTATAAACTTGAAAGAGGAAGAATTCAGAGTAAAGATGAGAGTAGTTGGTAACAGCTATACAGTCTCAATACCGAGAAAAATTTTAGATTTTATGAAAGAAGGTAATGAAATTAAATGTAGAGAAGTTGTTTGGTCTTTCAAAACAATAAAAGAATTGGTGTTAAATTTCAATGAAAATTAAAGAATTAAAATTAAATGTCGTAGAAGCTTTACAGGATGACGTCTATAAAGGAATCGCGAGAATAGATTCAGAAGTCATGAGGGGTTTGAATATAAAAAGAGGAGATTTTATTTCTATAACTGGAAAGAGAGAAACTATCGCAATTGCTGATCGTGCTTATCCTGCCGACGTTGGAGAAAAAATAATTCGAATTGATGGCATCTTAAGAAAGAACGCGAGAATAGGTTTAGGTGAAATTGTTGGAATCTCAAAAGCAGAAGTAAAACCCGCAAAAAAATTAGTTATAGCTCCTTCTCAAAAAGGAATAATGGTTCAGGGAAATACAGATGGAATGAAAAGAGGCCTCTTGGGACGGGCACTTTTGAAGGGTGATTTAATTGTATTGGGAGGAGTAAAAAGAAGAAAGGATTTATTGTCTCCAGAATTCGGAGAAATGAATAATGTCCTCGGGGATATGTTCGAGAATTTCGGTTTTGGGAATCTTGGAGGGGGCTTAGCACAATTAAAATTTTTAGTAGTTAATAGTTCTCCTGCCGGTCCAATCTTTGTAGATGAACATACAGAATTAGTCTTAAATCCTAAGGCAGTGGAATTTATTGAAAGTGACCTTCCAGAAATTCATTACGAAGACATTGGTGGTTTAAAATCGGAGATTAGTAAAATCAGAGAAATGGTCGAATTACCTTTAAAGCACCCAGAATTATTTGAGAAGTTAGGAATTCAACCTCCAAAAGGAGTTCTCTTACACGGCCCTCCTGGAACAGGTAAAACTCTTTTAGCAAAAGCAGTTGCAACTGAGACTAATGCAAATTTTATTTTACTTAACGGTCCGGAAGTTATGTCTAAATTTTATGGAGAAAGTGAGAAAAAAATAAGAGACATATTTGAAGATGCAGAAAAAGAATCTCCTTCTATAATTTTTATAGATGAGATTGATGCAATCGCTCCAAAGAGAGAAGATGTCAATGGAGAAGTTGAAAGAAGAGTTGTCTCGCAATTATTAACAATGATGGATGGTTTGAAATCTAGAGGAAGGGTTATAGTTATAGGTGCTACGAATAGAGTTTCGGCAATCGATCCTGCTTTAAGAAGGCCGGGAAGATTTGATAGGGAAATAAAAATTAATCCTCCGAATAAAGAGGGAAGATTACAAATAATTAAAATTCATACAAGAGGTATGCCTTTAACAAAGGGGGTTTCTCTGACAGAATTGACTTCTTTAACTCATGGTTTTGTTGGAGCAGATTTGGAATCTCTTTCTAAAGAAGCCGCAATGAATGTCTTAAGAAAAATCCTTCCAGAAATAAAATTGAATAAAGATAGTCAGATTCCGGAAGAAGTTTTGGAAAAATTAGTTGTAGATCAAAAGGATTTTTTACAAGCCTTAAAAGTCGTGAGACCTTCCGCTATGAGAGAAGTTTTAGTTGAAACACCTAATGTTAAATGGGACTCTATTGGAGGTTTGGATAAAATAAAAGAAGAATTAAAAGAATCAATTGAATGGCCTATGAAGTATCCGAACTCTTTTAAGAGATTAGGAATTAAACCTCCGAGGGGAATTTTACTTTACGGACCTCCCGGAACAGGAAAGACTTTACTTGCAAAAGCTATTGCAACAGAATCCGAAGCCAACTTTATACAGGTCAAAGGTCCTTCACTTTTGAGTATGTGGGTTGGAAAATCTGAAGAAGGAGTCCGAAAGATTTTTGAGAGAGCACGACAGGTTGCTCCATGTATCATTTTCTTTGATGAAATTGACGCTCT
Organism: Candidatus Woesearchaeota archaeon; assembly: GCA_964460635.1. Classification (GTDB taxonomy): domain Archaea; phylum Nanobdellota; class Nanobdellia; order Pacearchaeales; family GW2011-AR1; genus CAYWQG01. Next base: position 2,946 of record CAYWQG010000008.1, read on the forward strand.
TGCTTCTAAACGTGGAGATGAAGGAAATAAAGTTAGTGAGAGAGTTCTTAATCAATTATTAGCAGAGATGGATGGGCTCGACGAATTACAAGAAGTTTCAGTTTTAGGAGCAACGAATCGACCAGACTTAATAGATTCTGCTTTACTTAGACCCGGGAGATTTGATAGAATTCTTTTAACAGAAGCTCCAAATGAAGAAGGAAGAGAAAAAATTCTTGAAATTAATATAAGAAAAATGCCTTTAGGTTCGGAGAAAAATGTTTTCAATAAAAAAGAGATTTCTATTTTCCTTAAGAAATTGGCAAAAAAGACTGAGGGCTACACTGGTGCAGATTTGGAATCTTTGACTCGTGAAGCTGCTTTAATTGCTTTGAGAACTTCCTTAGATTCTAAATATGTCAGCGCTGAAAACTTTGACAAAGCTTTGAAAAAAATAAAACCAAGTGTAAGCAAAGAGACAATAATCTCTTACAAGAGAATCGAAGAAGAACTTGCCGGAGTAAATAAATCTAGTATTCCTGTTGTGAATACATATTTAGGATAATGAATTTCTTTGATGAAGATGAAGATCTCTTTGAAGATCTTTTAAAAAATTTTATGGGACGGGGAAGTTCTTATGATTACGAAAATAACCAAAGAGAGATTATAAGTGGGGAAGCCGATGAAAGAAAAATAGGAATAACAGAAAGTGAGGGAAAGGTTTTTCTTCTTTTTAAAATACCGGGATATAATGAAAAAGATATACAAGTGGAGACAATTGGAGGAAATATAGAAATTTCTGCAAGGAAAAAGGAGACTTCACAAGTCCAGGGTTATTTCTTAACTAAATTAAGTGAAGGAATATTTTTAAGAAAACAATTACCTTCTTTTGTAGATTCAAAGAAATTTAAATATACCTTTAAGAATGGAATTTTAGAGGTTTCTTTTAATAAAAAATGAAAGACAACGAAAAAAGAATACAATTGAAAATACTTGAATCTTTACAGGAGGATATAGATAAATCTATTGCAAGAATTCCTTCTTCGGTTTTAAAAGAACTGAAAATTTCTTCTGGAGATTTGATAGAAGTTCGTGGTAAATCTTCTGTTCTTCTTCGGGCAGTTCGAGCATTAGGAAAGGATTCTATTGATAACTCTATAAGACTCGATGGGACAAGTCGTTCGAATATAGGTTCATCGATAGGAGAATTTGTAACAATAACAAGAGCAGAAGCAGATCCCGCAGATTCTGTAACTCTTTCTCCAATGAAAGCTGGAATAAAATTCAGCGATAATCCTACTGAATATTTCCACATGAAACTTTTAAGTAGACCAGCAAGAGTAAATCAACAAATAGTTATAGATATTTTTGGAACAAAATTGGGTTATGTTGTTTCAAAAGTTTCTCCTAAGAAAAAGAACGTTCTTATAACACCCTCGACAAAGATAATTGTTTCTGAAAAAGTTTATGAAGCGGATTTAAGATCGACGGGAGTTTCCTATGAGGATATTGGAGGCTTAAAAAATGAAATAGATTCTATAAGGGAATTGGTTGAACTTCCTATGAAACATCCAGAGGTTTTCCAAAAGTTGGGAGTTGGTGCTCCGACTGGAGTTTTGTTAACCGGACCTCCAGGAACTGGTAAAACTCTTTTAGCAAAAGCAGTTGCGACTGAAACAGATGCCGCTTTTTTCTCAATCGCTGGGCCAGAAATTATGAGTAAATATTATGGAGAATCAGAAAAGCATCTTCGGGAAATCTTTGAGAAGGCACAGAAAAATACTCACGCAATAATTTTTATTGATGAAATAGATAGTATAGCTCCTAAAAGAGGAGAAGGAATAGATCAAACCGAGAAAAGAATCGTTGGACAATTACTAACTTCTATGGATGGTTTGAAATCCCGTGGGAATGTTGTAGTTATGGCTGCTACGAACAGACCGGATGATATAGACTCTGCTTTGAGAAGGCCGGGAAGATTTGACCGAGAAATAAGAATTAATCCTCCAAGTGAAACCGCAAGAAAAGAAATTTTAAAGATTCATACAAGAGGTATGCCTTTAAATCACGACGTCAATTTCAATGAGATAGCGAGGAGAACAATTGGATATACTGGTGCAGATATAGAAGTTCTTTCAAAAGAAGCCGCGCTTAAATCTATAAAACCTTACTTTTCAGAATTAAAAAATATGCAAAAAGTTATTCCGACGGCCGTGCTTGATAAAATAAAAGTTTCTCGTGAAAACTTTTTAGAAGCTATGAAAAATATTGAGCCGTCTGCGATGAGGGAAGTTTTAATTAATAAGCCGAATGTTCACTGGAGAGATATTGGAGGTTTAGGAAAAGCTAAAGATAAACTGAGAGAGTTGATTGAGTTACCATTATTGAGACCGGATTTGTATGTTCAGGCAGGGATAAAACCTTCTAAAGGAGTTTTATTAACTGGACCTCCCGGAACGGGGAAGACCCTCCTTGCAAAGGCTGTTGCGACAGAATCAAATGCTAATTTTATATCTATAAAAGGACCAGAATTAATTTCTAAGTGGGTTGGAGAATCTGAAAAACACGTTCGTGAAATTTTCAAAAAGGCAAAACAGGTTTCCCCTTCTATAATTTTCTTCGATGAGTTTGATAGTATTTCTCAAGCAAGGGGAACTTCTATGTCTGATTCTACAGAGAAAATAGTAAATCAGCTTTTAACAGAGTTAGATGGAGTTGAAGATTTAGAAAAAGTAAGAATTATTGCCGCCACGAACAGAAGAGATTTAATCGATCCCGCTTTACTACGGCCGGGGAGAGTTGATTCAATTGTAGAATTAGGAACTCCTTCAGAAAAAGAAAGAGAAGAAATTTTTAAGATTTATATGAAAAGGATGCCTCTTGAAAAAGGAATAAGCGAGAAAGAATTTTCAAGGCAGACTCCTGGATGGACTGGTGCAGATATCGAGGCTGTTACAAGAGCGGCAGGAGTAAATGCTATAAAGAAAATTTACAAATTTAAAGATAAAAAAATTATTATAAAGAAGGAAGATTTTGATCCGGCTTTTGAGGAAATCTCTAAACAGATTATGAAACCTCTAAAAAAACAAGAAGATAAAAAAGTTAAGAGTAAAAAGAATTCTAAAAAGTAAATAAGAAGTTTCTGAAAAAGGGAATTAAGTAATACAAAAAAAAATAAACTTTCAGAAAAAAATGCTGAAACTACTCCTGTTGTTAAGATAAAAGTTCCTACTCCTTACAAATTTTTTAAAAATTATGAAAGGGGGGCTTTATGTGTTGATTATAGAAATCCCCAGTTAAAATTACAGGGATTCATTCCTTATTTTTCTGAAGGAGTTGAACGACTCATAGAAATTGTCGAAGAAGAAAAAAACAAAATACATTAGGGAAAGTGGAAGAATTATTTCAGATAATTTTTAAGAAAAGAAATTTAATTTTGATAAAAGAAATTTAAAAATGAGACTACCTCAAACATTAGATAAAAAATATAAAAGAATTTTTAGTTATTTCCAGAAAGTAAATCAGGCACTCTCGTTAATTTAATAAATACTTTCTACTAATCAGTAAAATGGAAATAAGAAAAGTTAATCGAGATGATTTCAAAGAACTTTTTAAATTGGTTATGCAAAGTATGAGACCTCATATGAAACTTAATAAATTAAATTGAGAGCCGATTACAAAAATAAGAAAGGCAGAATCAAAAGAATTAAGGAAAGACTTTAAAGATAATAAAACAAAAATTTTTGTTGCAGAAATAAATGGAAAAACTGTTGGTTATATAAATTTCTCTTTTCAAGGAAAAAATCCTTATACAGAAACAAAGAAGAAGGGAATAATTAATGACTTATTTGTTTTAGAAAATAACAGAAAAAAGGGCATTGGAAAAGCTCTTGTTAATGATGCGATTTTGTTGTTTAGATCAAGAGGGATAAAGACAATTTCGCTTAGTGTAAGCTCAAATAATTTCCCCGCATTAAAGGTTTACGAAAAATTTAATTTTAAAGAAAATGTAAAAAAGATGAACCTCAATTTGAAATAAAGGTGCTCAAATAATTTAAAAGTTTTTAATAAAATGGTTTGTCTCTGAGATTCTTCAAAGTTTCTTTTCTTAAAGGCACAGAAACAATTTTTTCTAACGCTGGGATTCCTAAGTCTTCGAACACGGAAGGTATGGAAGATTTGATTGCATCATTAACATTTGTTAAATTATACTTTGAATTCTTCTGAACAGCTCCTATTTTTTCATATAATATTCCCAAAGCATTTGTCCTACAATTAAAATTTGAATAATTAGCAACAAATTCCGAGCTTTGTATATTTTCAAACATTAAAGAATTTACGATAGTTTTATTTTCAGGAAAGTTGCCAAATAAATCAGAAAAATAAATAGATTTGTGATTAAATTTTCTAAAGTATCGTTTAGTAAATTTCTTTAGTAGAAATCTTGTATCATCCATTTCAGGAGTTAATCTTATGTATCCTCGTCCATCTGGTTCTCCCTCCATCATATGAACTGTTCTGTCTTCCGGAGCTAAACCTCTCTGATTCTTTGCCTCGGATTCCAAAACTTCATAAAACCAACTAGGCATAGTCGGAAATTCTTCGGAATCATTCGCGTCCATTGCAACTTTAGCAAAATATTCATTGGTAAGCCATGGAGAATTAGCGGTTATAATTGTTGCCTTCCCTTTCATTTTTACAGGGGCATAACTCGTTCTCGACTCTTCAGAGTCAATGTCTTCTAATCTAATCAAAGCGATTTCTTCAGGGGTTGCTAAAAACGGAGATTCTATTCCTTTAGATTTAAAACCAGAAATCTGAGAATCAAAAAAACCCCGAAAAGATTTGTAAATAATATTTCTTCCTTCTAAAATTCCTTTTAACTTTACTCCTTCCATATGTTTTATAGACCTTTAAATTTTATAAGTATTTCCATTCATTATTCTCTAATTATTTTATTAACTTATTACAATTGTTTTATTCTTTGTAACTATAATTGAATGTTCGGTTTGTGCAACCGGCTTATGCATCGCCTCTATTAATTGTGGAAATTGATAAACTATCCCCGACTCTTCTAATTGATTCAAAGCAAAAAGCGAAGTCCTTCCAAATTCTTTAATTATATTTCTCGAACAAAAAGGTAGACCATTATATTTTTGTTTTATGAATTTTAAAATCTTTCTTGATAAAGCATTCCTTATATTTGCTTCACTATTTAGAACATAGATTCCAGAAGGTTTTCCCTCGTAAACGCGTCCGGATCCAAATGTTGCAAAAGGTTCTATCGCATAGGAACCTTCTCCCAACTCGCCCTTTTTTTTATTATCTATATTTGGTATTGAGGGCTCTAAATGAATTTCCCACCTTCCAAGTCCGTGACCGGTAAGATTAACAATTGGATTGACTTTGAAAGATTCCATAGTCTTTTCTATTTCTTTTCCTATCTCTGAAACTTCAGTCCCGAATTTAGAAATGTTAATTGCATTTTCTAATGCCTTCTCCGTTGCTTTTATAAGAATTATATTCTGATCATCTCCTTCTAAATCTATTGAGAATGCAGTATCAGAGATCCATCCATCTACGTGAACTCCCAAATCTATTTTTAATAAACCCCCCGCCAATCTTTTATCGTCGTAAGATGGCGTATAATGTGCAGCTATTTCATTTATGCTTAAGGTCGTTGGAAATGCAACTTCCCCTCCTAATTTTCCTATTTCTTCTTCTATCTTTTCAGCTATTTCTAAAAGGGGCATATCTTTCTTAATAAATTCTCTCGCATATTTTTTTACTTCTTTAGAAATTTCTCCCGCCTTTCTTACTTTCTCTAATTCAATATTTAAATCTGAAGAATCGGAATACTTTTTCACATTTTTATTTTTCTCATTAATAATCTCGGATTTATTTTTTTCTTTTATTCCAAGCTTTCCTTCTCTTCTGAAAGGAGCTGCTCCCCCATAATTTTTTTCGGTCATCTATTGAATAAATTTAATCCATATTAAAAGTTAATTGTTTTAAAAAATACCAAAACTCTTTCTAAGGAAGTTTTATTTCCTCCTGATTTTTGGAAGATAGTTACTTATTTTCTCTTTAGATGCTTTACCGGTTCCCAAGAAATCTCCCTCATAACTCATTATTAAAAAACAATTTTTCCCAGACTTTATTCCTAATTCTTCTCCCCTCAACCAAGACTCTTTTTGTTCTTCTGATAATTCAAAAATATTTTTAGTTATTTGATTTCTAAGAAGAATCGCACCATCTAAACTTAATCTAACAAATCCCTGAACCTCTTTGGCAAAATAAATTCCGGTTCGTTCTATCAAAACATTTGAATCCAAATCTAGAAGTTCCTTTTTGGAAATTTCCCCCTGAAATAAAAAAATTCTATCTCCCCCAATCTGAATTAATCTTCCAGAAACATCTTTTATTCCAAACTGCTCCTCTAACTTTTCTAAAAACTTTTTTTTTCTATTTTCACTAAAAATATCTAATTTCATTTTATTCTTTTAAACTTCGTTATAAAAAAACCTTCAGTATTATTATCCTGAGGGTAAATCCTACAAGAGTCTTTTAATTTATTTGAATATCTTTCCTTTTCCCACGAACAGATTCCCGGTCTTGTTGTGACTGGCAATTCTATTTTTTCTATTCCTATTTCTCCTTTAAAATTTTCCAAAGCCCAATTAACAACCCCTTCATTCTCTTCTGGGGCGTGGGTACAAGTTGAATAAATTATTTCTCCTCCAATCTTTAATAATTCAAATGCGGAAGCAAACAGACTCTTTTGTAATCGTGGAAGACTTTTCACAATTTTTAAATTCCATTGATAATAGGTTTGTTTCGAACTCCTCAAAGTTCCTTCTCCTGAACAAGGCGCATCGACTAAGATTTTATCAAATTTAAAATCTAAATTTTTCAATCTTCTACACAAAGCGTTTCCCTCTTTTCTTGTTATTATTGCATTCGTGACTCCACATCTTTCTAAATTTGACGATAAAATTTTTATCCTCTTTAAAGAAATCTCATTCGCAATTATCAATCCAGAATTTTTCATAGAAGATGCAATCTGGGTAGTCTTACTGCCAGGAGAAGCGCACAAATCTAAAATCCGTTGGTTTGGTTTCACATTTAAAGAGATTATTGGAAGTGTGCTTGCTAATTCCTGAATATAAAAATAACCCAGCAGATGCTCGAGGCTATTTCCCAATTCTCCTGGATTTAAATTAGATTCAATAATCATAATTTCTGGATACTTTTTCCATGGTTGTTTTATCTTCCATCCTTTTTTCTCTAAACGCTTTTTTAATTCTTTTACAGAACTTTTCAAAGTATTACATCTTATTGATTTAACTGGAGAAAATTTTAAAATTTCTAAATAATCTTTAAAATCTTCAGAATCTCCTAGGAGAATCTTCATCCTATCAACGAACGAGGTTTTTAATTCTGGTCTATTTTTCATTTGTCTTTTCTATTTTCTTTTTTTTATTTTCTATTGAGTGAGTTGAGGTTGAGCTTGTTGGTCTGGTAAGGCCTCAACGAACGAGGTTTTTAATTCTGGTCTATTTTTCATTTTATTTATTTACTTCAGAACCATTTATTTAAATTTCCTTGTTTATTTCCTTCCACTATTGATTTTATATCTAAATTAAAAATTAAAAATATATTTTCAACAGCGGGGATTAATTGATGAGTAAGATAATATTTAATATCATAATTTCCTTTTTCTTCTGGGAGCCTTACTTTATCTCTTATCAATTTTTCTCCAGGAAACTCTCCAATATAATATTCTATTAGATCACCTATACTAATTTCTTCTCCATTTTCTATCTTTTTTCTCGCGGCTACAACATGAGGAGTTAAGGCCTTATATTCCCTCAAAAGTTTCTTAATTTGAGTTTTTATTATCAATTTCTCAAGTGGAACTTTTCTTTCTTCTAATTCTTTAACTATTTTCTTAAAATAATTTAAAGCATTTTCATAATTCCCTTCTTTAAGAATCGAGGTTATAACTTTTTTTTGTAACTCTTTTGCAAGTTTACACCAGTCCCTTCGAACAACTGCGAAACCCCTTATTTTTATATCTCCATTATAATCCAAAAGTGCATATTTTTTTTTAGCACCTTTCTCTCCGGTCTTTTTAGAAACCCAAATTCCGTGTTTATAGAATTTCTCCAAATCTAATTCCATTATCCCTGGAAGGTTCTTGTTTATTTTTTTCAATAAAAGTAGGGCTTCTTTTTGAGTCTTACTTTCTAATAAAAAAGCTATAGAATCTGTATCAGAATAAATTGTTCTGAATCCTTCTGAATTTATTTTTTCAATTGTTTCTTTAATGTATTTTCTGCTTATAGCTGTTGTCGCTTCTGAGGCCTCCGGGCAATAATATCTCGCCCCGTAAAAACCTTGATAACCATACGAAGCATTCGCCAATAATTTAAACGCGTTACTTCTCGCTTTTTTTATCGGACTCGGGTTTTTCTTATATTCCTCCTTGAATTTCTTTCGCTCATTAATTATTTTATTCAAGATCGTTGGAAAAAATCCTGGCTTTTTAGAAAAATAAAGCTTCTTATTTTCTATATCAACTTCCAAAGAATTTTTTTCTTTTTTTTCGAAAAATGTCGAAAGAGATAAATTAAAACTAACTATTATGCTCGGCCAATAACTTGTAAAATCAAACATTCCTATATCCTTGTAAAAACCTGGAATCGGCTCAAAGACGAAAGCTCCTTTGTATTTTTCTCGCTCTCTGCGACTTATTATTTCTTTATCTCCCGGCTTCCTTTGAGGAATTTCATTAAATTTTTTAAGGTTATGTAAGATGTAAGATTCTACACTTTTAGACAAACCATTCCTCGAAGCCTCGAAGAGAGGGTTTTCTGTAACCTTGCTGAATTCATATAAATCTGGCCAAATCTTTTTATATAATTCAAAAGTTAAAATAGAGTCTTGTAAATTATATTCAAAAAAACTTTCCCAAGAGACTTCTTTTTCATCCCTTAAAGAGTCCAATTCAAATTTTTTCTTTCCCTTCCCTAAAAGCTCTTTAGAAACTTCATCTAAGGAAAGAGTCTCAGATTTCAAATATTGAGAATAAGTTATTCTTATGAATCTTAAAATATCTATATGAACCAAGCCCTCAATTTTTACTGATGGCAATCTTCCGCGAGTAATTTTTGGTTCATTGAATGAAACTCCTAAAGGCAATTTTATTTTATTTATTTTTGCTCTCGCAATTAAATAAGGAAAATCAAAACCATCTGAATAATAACCTACAAGAAAATCTGGAGATAGTTTTTTTACTGAATCTACAAAAGACTCCAGCAATTCTTTCTCATCTTCTACGAATTCAACACCTTTAATTTTTTTATTTATTTTTTTCCAAGTTATGACTTTTTTGAAATTTTCTGAGACTAAAGAAATCATTAAAATTTTTCCCTTTCCTATTTTTAATTCTTCCGTCTCTATGTCAAAGGCTAAAGCCATAGGAGAATATTTTTCTTCTTTTATTTCTTTAGAGTGCTCTAAATCTACACAAAAATCTACATCTAAAACAGAATCTAATCCTCCGAACTTTTCTGAATTGTTTAGAATCTCTCCGGAAATTTCATACCATCGAAGAGGCCTAATTTCCTTTTCGATTATGTAATGAGTTATATACCCTAAATCATATCCTCTTCTCTTAGTTATTTCTTCAAATCCTAAATTGTCCGCTACATCGTGGAGGTCTTTATAATTTGTTACGAATATTTTCAAAGCCTTTACTTTTTTTTCCAAAAAGTTTTTTTCCAAAATCTCAACAGCCTCAATTTTACTTTCTCTCCCTACTTTTTTAATTCTTATTTTTTTTATCTTTTCAATTAATTTTTTTATTTTTTTATCACTTAATCCTTCTTTAAGAATCGCCCAAAGATAATTTTTACAAGAATCAATAACGCAAATCTTTTTTCCTTTCTCATCCCTTCCGTAAATTTTCATATAATTCTTTCTCTCAAAATCAAATGTCTTATAATCTAAAGGTAAGAAATTCATCTTCATAATTTTGTTTGGAAGAGGAGGTTTTTAATAGTAACCTTTATATTCTCGAGACAATCTATGAGAATATGAAAGAGGATTTTGATAAAAAACTATCAGATAATTTGAAAATACATTTTGGTTTTGATTCGTTCCATCCATTCCAAAGAGAAATAATAAAGGATATACTCGATGGACGAGATGTCTTTGTGTTGATGCCGACGGGGGGAGGAAAATCTTTGTGTTATCAATTTCCTTCGACTATTTTAGATGGTTTAACTTTGGTAATTTCTCCTTTGATTGCTCTTATGAAAGATCAAGTAGATGGTTTAAGAAGAAAGGGAATTTCTGCGGCAAGAATAAATAGTTCTTTAAATATTGGAGAAATCTTAGAAGTGGAATCATCTTTATTAAAAAATAAAATAAAAATTCTTTATGTCGCCCCAGAAAGAATAGCCAACCCGAGCTTTTTAGAAATTTTAAAAAGAATCAAAATTTCTTTAATTGCAATAGACGAGGCACATTGTGTTTCGGAATGGGGTCATGATTTCCGTCCAGAATATCGTAATTTAAAATTACTTAGGGATTTTTCTCCAAAGGCTCCGGTGATTGCAATGACCGCCACAGCGGTTTCAGAAGTTCAGGAAGATCTTCTTTCACAATTAAATCTAAATCATCCAAAAATCTATAAGAGAAGCCTAAACAGAAAAAACTTATTTTATGAAGTTAGGAAAAAAAATACAAATTCATTTATAGAATTGATTAATTATTTATCTAAACATAAAAAAGATTGTGGTATAATCTATTGTTATAGTCGAAAATCCGTGGAAAGCCTCGCTGGGAAACTCCAAGAGTTAAACTATCAAGCCTCAGCTTATCACGCGGGAATGAATTCAAAAATACGGGAGGAAGTACAAAACAAATTTATAAAAGAAGAAATTAAAATAGTTGTCGCAACTATTGCTTTTGGTATGGGAATTGATAAATCGAACATACGTTTTGTAATTCATTATAATCTTCCTAAAAACTTAGAGAGTTATTATCAAGAAACTGGACGGGCTGGAAGAGACGGAAATCCAAGTGATTGTATACTTTTTTTCAGCGAAGGTGACAGAAGAAAAATAGAATACTTTATCGAAAAGAAAGAGGGAACGCAAAAAGAGATTGCAGAAAAAAAATTAAATGAAATGATAAAATTCTGTGAATTTGGTATATGTAGAAGAAAATTTTTACTCAATTATTTTGGAGAATATTCAAAGACCGAAAACTGTGGAAATTGTGATGTTTGTTTGAAAGAGAAATCTCCCAAAGATAGACTCTTATTTATTCCAGAAAGGATATAATTTTTTTAAAAATTAATTTAATAAAGAAGAAATCTGTGACCAAGCGGCAGGTATTTTCGTTCCATCGACATAAAAAGTTGGTGTTCCAGTCGTAAATTTACTTGCGATAGTTGCAATCTTTTTAACATTTGTTAACTCTACATCATTCTCTAAACAATTATTAAATTCTGTTGTGTTCAAACCATTTATATTTCCAGCAATTGTTTTTAAATTTGTTTTAGTAAAAGTTCCATCTCTTTCTTTTCCATCATTTGCCGTAAAGAGTGCATCATGCATACTCCAAAACTTTCCCTGCTTATTTGCACATAGACCTGCCTCCGCGGCTAAAACCGACTCTTCCCCGAGGAAACTCATAGGAACATAGATGAACTTAAGCTTTCCCTCCTCTGCCCTCTTTTCTAATTTCCCAGCTAATCCATATAAATCACTATATTTTCCGGTAGAATATTGAGCAGTCCAGTTTGGTAATCCAGAAGCCATAGCACAATAAGGACATTGAAAATCTGAAAATTCAATTACTATATGTTTTGCATTATTCGGTCCTAAGGACGGAAATAAAGAAGGATTATTCAGAACACTTGTGTCTACTGTCGGATTGCCTGAATTATTTATTTTTACAGAAGGATTCGAATGACCTCCCAAATAAGATATTCCAAAAAAGATTACAACGAAACCAAGTAAAAATAAAGTAGAATATTTCCATAAATCGTTCTTGTTTATTGTTATTGTTTCTTTCTTCACCATTTTTTAAAATCGTTATTTTTATTTATAAACCTTCTTATTAATAATTATTTTTTTTTCGTAAGTTCAGAATCTATTATGTTTTTAAAGTAAGCGTAAGAACGTTCTCCGACGACCATTTTATTTCCTATAAAAAATGTGGGGGTTCCCTGAACTCCCGCGGAAGTTCCAGCTTTCAATTCTTTATAAATTATATTTCTGGTTTCTCCCAAATTTAGACATGAAGTTATATTATACCCTAGTGTTTCTGATTCTTTCTCAAGATTTTCTTTTGAAAATTTACCTGGAGTTGTCTTAGTTACGGTATTCTGAACTTCAAATAACCAATCGTGAAATTTATAAAATCCTGAATCTCCTCCCTGCTTCTTTATACATTCCGACGCTTCCGCAGCTTGTAAGGCATAAGGATGTAAAGAAACTAATGGAAAATTCCTAAAAACAAATTTGACCTTTCCTGTATCTATATAATTCTTTTTTATCGACGGGAAAACATTTCTCTCAAACTCTCCACAAAAAGGACATTGGAAATCTGAGAATTCTATCATAGTTAATGGTGCATTTTTATTTCCTAATATCGCACCGTCACCAATTCCGATTGTGACTATTCTTTGTTGCCCTGAATTCAAACTAATACCCTCATTTTGAATTGCTCCCCCTGTACCTGAAGGAGTATGAAAGAAAAAGACAGCTCCAAGAACAATTATTATTGAGATTGAAAAAAATAAGAAATATTTCTTAATCTTTTTTTTATTTATCATAAGATGTAAAGGATAAATTATTATTTATATAGCTTTCTAAAAA
>CAYWQG010000009.1:0-12607 GCA_964460635.1 Candidatus Woesearchaeota archaeon
AATCAAAAGAGAATTTCAAACTCTCCGAGTTCTTTTTTTAAAAGAGAAAATAAATTTGAATTAAGTTTCTCTTTTTTTCCTCTTCCTCTTTCAAATATTTTCAAAGCTTCTTTCTTATCTATCTCTTCAATTCTGTCTGTTATTTTTCTTATTTTTTCTTTCTCAAACAATAAAGCCCCTCCTTCATAAATAAATAAATCTCCTTCCTTTTTTCCTTTGTCATAACTTATCTTCAGATTACTCTCTTTTTTTTTGGGAGAATTTTTTCTTTGAGTATATTCTGTTAATTTAACAACTAATTCTTGAGCATACCTTCTGGCTTTATAAGAATCTTCTATAGATGTACTTTTCTTATGAACCTCTTTTTTTAATCGGATTAATTCTTTAACCATATTAAGAGAACGCTCAGAGAATTCTCCTGTTTTTATGAATTTCAATTTAAATTTTTTAAAAATTTCCTCGTTGGATTTTTCTTTCAATAGAGTTCTAAGAAGCGAGAAAACCTCCGAGTGGGATTTAATTATCGCGTCTCTTTTAGTTTTTTCTTCAATAATAATTCTTAATTCCTTTAATTTTTTCAAATATTCCTTGAACTCTGAGACCAATTTATCTAAATTTGTTCCGGAGATTTCTTTAATTTTTTTATGTTCGTAATCTTTGTAAGTTGAAACTATCTTCTCTAATATTTTTATATATTTCAAGCTCATAATTTTTTCTCTATTCAAAAAAATCTTTTTCATTTCTGCTATTGTTTCTCTTGGAGTTGAGGGAGAAATTCCATAGAGCATGAGTAAAGCCTGACTTGGAGTTATTGCACCCCAATAAATATCATGAACCGCAAGGCTCAACATTTTTTCTTTAACCGTTTGAACGGTTCGATCCCCCAAAGACATAAACATATTAATCGCCTCTGGAGATGGTTTTAGTTTTCCTTTTTTTAATAGAACTTTCCAAGGAAGGAAGGTTCCTCTATCGTAAAGAGGAATTCCGTCCCGAATAAAAGTAAACATAACCGGATGCGCATCCTTAACTGCTTCCCAAAAATCTGTCAAAAGGTAAATTTGTGGTTCAAGTTTATTTTTTACTCCGGCGAGTTCCGAGGCCTCCGCCACATAAGAATAAATAATCCCCTTCAATCTATCACTTAATTCTGAAGTAGACATATGTTTGACGTCAGTGTCGTTTATAATAACAAAGATATCTACATCCGAATCCTTTCTTGCTTCTCCTCTGACTAAACTTCCCGCGATAACATAACTAACAACATATTTCTTGAACTTAGTTAAAATTAGAGACTTGTGAATCTCTGCGACACGAAGAGCGCCCAAGAATCCAGAATCGTATAAGGGAAAAGACATGGCAATTGCAGAAAGTAAAGAAAATTGTTCTTCCAATCCGAGATCCCAAATGTTCTTAGGAGTTCTTATTATGAGCCACAACTTTTCTTTCGATTCCTGAATCTTTTTTATTATTTCTGATTTAATTTTATTTGATTCTTTAATTTTTTCATCCGGAATAATTATTTGTAATTGTAATAAATTTTTAGCCTCTGGAGGAATCTCTTCAGTTTCTAACAAAAATTTTATTGAATCTGGAGGAAGAATAGAAATAGATTCAACAAACTTATATTTCTTCACAATAAAATCTTTTAATTTATTCAGAGAATTTCTTAGCTCTTTATTTTCTAGAATATTTTTAGCGTTTAATTGTTTGTTATCTTTCTTTTCTAATTTATCTTTTTCTAACATAAAAATTTATATTTTCTTTATTAATAAACTTTGCTCTTAATTGAAATCATAAGAAAATTTATAAATAAAAGAAACTATTTTTTTAAATGAAACTTGGCTCTAATTTAAATACAATTTCTTCGGGGTTTAATTTATTTAATTCCTCGATTCCAGTCTGGGCCAAAGAGTTTATTAGTTTATTTCTGCTTTCAGTTCTCATTCTTGTATACGCAATTATAATCTGGAAATTTTACAGATTCATATCAAAAAAGAATATTTTTAAATTAAATTTGAGACAGTATAACAAAGCCTCAAATCCGGAACTTTCAAGATTTTTAGATGTTGCTTTCTATTTTTTAGAATATATATTTATTTTACCAATTCTTGTCATCTTCTGGTTTATGATTTTCTCTCTGTTCTTGGTTGTCTTAACGAGAGGTGTGCCCATTGCCATAATTTCTGCAATTGTAATTTCAGCAATAAGAATGACTGCTTATTATAAGGAAGATCTTTCAAAAGATTTAGCAAAACTTTTACCATTCACTATTTTGGGTATCGCGATAATAAGACCAGCTTCTTTTAGTTTGGACAATATACTAAATAATCTTAAAAATCTTGGGAGTTCTTTTCCAAATATCTGGATTCCTCTCTCGTTCATAATAACTTTGGAATTACTTTTGAGGGCTTCGGACCTTATAATTAATTATTTCAAAGGAGATCTTGAAGAAGAATATGAGAGCCTCAATAAATAAATTTTTAAAGAAAGATTGTATTAAATAAATATGAAAAAAGAAATATTATTAATAATCCCACTTTTTGTCTTGCTTTCGCTTTCTTTTGTCTATTCCTTAGACCTAAATGTAAGTCCATCTCTTAATAAAAATAATACTGGACAGTTATTTATAATTGGTTTAAAATCTCCGGCAGTTTATGATACTTATATAACGAATAAAGGTCCATCAGATAATTTCAAAATTTATAGTTATTTTGGTTCTAATATCGAGCCGAAAAATATTTTCATAAAAAATGGAGAGACGAAAGAGGTTAAAATTAAAGTTTATCCCGGATATAATTCTCTTAAGGAAGGCTCTTATTTTTTTAGTTATTTTATAAAAGCATCTGATGGAACTTCTAAAAAAGTTTCTTTACTCGTGCGGAATATTAAACTTGGTAATTCTTTAAAAGTTTTAATTGGAGATATTAATATAAATTCAACAAAAATGAATTTAACTTTAGTAAATGATGAAAATTTTGAATTCAAAAATATTAAGATTAATTTTCTCTCTAATTTTATCAATACTACTAATCTTGAAGAAATTTCAAACATTTCCATCTCTCCTTTCAAAGAAAAAAGTTTTTTAATTCCTCTAAATCGGGAGGCTTTCAAAGAAATTGGTTCTGGGTTTTATAGTTTAGAAATGTCAGTTAGTTCTCAAGGACAATCTTCAAGTCTTCAAGGAAATTTCAACTATCTTCCTAAAAGTGCCCTTAAAATGTCAAATAGTTCTTTTGGTTTTTTTATAGACAAACAAATTGTTTCTAAAGAAAATGAAGGTAATCTAAATTTAAAAACTCAAACAATTTTGAGAAGAGGAATAATTTCTCGCTTGTTTACAACTTCAAATCCAACGCCAGATATAACCCAAAGAAAAGGGGGAGAAATTCTCTACATCTGGAATTATGAATTGGCTCCGGGAGAAAAGAAAACTATCACCTTGGAAACTAATTGGTTGATTCCTCTAATCTTTTTTATTCTTCTAATTGGACTTTTATTAATCATAAAAAAGTATTCTGAAAAAGACCTTGAAATAACAAAAAAAGTTAGTTATGTTCACACCAAGGGAAAAGAATTTGCTTTGAAAATAACTCTCTTAGTTCATTCCAGAAAAGAGATAGGAAAAATAAGCATAATAGATAAGACCCCCTCATTATTCCAAGTGTATGAAAAATTTCTCGGGGGGAAAGCCCCTTCAAAAATTGACCAGACAAAAAAAAGAATTTATTGGAATTTAGAAAAATTAGAAGAAGGAGAATTTAGAATTTTTACTTATGTAATATATTCAAAAATCGGAATCTCGGGTAAATTCTCGCTTCCTCTTGCAATAGGGGTTTTTGAAAAAGATGAAAAGATAAAAGAGATAAGGTCCAATAAAACTTTCTTTATAATTAATGAAACTCCTAAAAAGAGAGCTTAAATGAATTCAAAAAAATTTATAATAGTTCTTTTCGTCTTGTTAATAATCGTCTTCGCTTTTACAATGATAAAAAATAATAGAACAAACCAAAAAGTGTTATTAGAAACGAATATGGGAAATATAACTCTTGAGATGTATAATGATATGCCAATAACGACGGGGAATTTTGAAAAGTTGGTTAAAGAAGGATTTTATAATGGAATAATTTTTCATAGAGTTATAAAAGGTTTTATGATTCAAGGAGGAGACCCAACAGGAACCGGAATGGGTGGTCCGGGATATACCATCAAAGACGAATTCACACATCAAGGAGGAAATAAAAATTATAAAGGAACTATCTCTATGGCAAATGCAGGGCCGAATACAGGGGGAAGCCAATTTTTCATAAACTTAGTTAACAATGATTTTTTAGATTCTAAACATCCTGCTTTTGGGAAAGTTGTAAATGGTATAGATATAGTAGAGAAAATAGGAAATGTTCAAATAGGTCAAAATGACCGGCCAATCAAAAACGTTACGATTCTAAAAGCTACTCTAATTTAGATTTCTGAAGCTGAACAATTTTGAAAATATTTTTAAACCTTTTTTAATTTATTATTATACTGATGCAAAAAAAATCATATCAAATTCGAGGAATAAAATTAGAAAATGAAACTCAGAAAACCAATTGTGACCGTAGCGGGGCATGTAGATCATGGGAAAACTTCTATCTTAGATGCTATCCGAGAGAGTTGTGTTCAGAAAGGAGAGAGTGGCGGAATAACTCAAAAGATTTCTTTTAGTTCCTGTTCTCTTGACCAACTAAAAAAAATTTCTTCACTAATAAACTCTAAGAAAATAGAACACAATATTTCTGGTTTCTTATTTATAGACACTCCCGGACACGCTGCTTTTACGAATTTGAGAAAACGAGGAGGAAGTCTGTCAGATTTAACAATTCTTGTCATCGATATAAATGATGGAATAAAACCACAAACTGCAGAAGTTTTGAAAATTTTAAAATTAAATAAAACTCCTTTCTTAATTGCCTTAAATAAAATAGATAATATATCTGGGTGGATTGAAGGAAAAAGAGAATTAAAAGAAGATATTGAATCGCAGAGAGAGATGGTCAAAGATATATTTAATCAAAGATATATGGCTATAATTGCGGCCCTTAATAGTTTTGGTTTTGATGCAGATTTATTTTATAATATAAAAGATTTCACTAAACAAATCTCAATGGTTCCTTGCTCTGCCAGAACCCAAGAAGGACTTGGAGACCTTATGGGCGTTCTATATGGACTAAGCCAAAAATACTTAAGAAAAAAATTAATATTAAGCAAGACCCTCAAAGGAATTATTTTAGAAATAAAGAAGGAAAAGAATTTGAATTATATAGAAGCTTTAATCTATGATGGAGATATTTCTGAAGGCGAAGAAATTGCAATATCTAATTTCCAAGGAAATCCAGTAATCACAAAGATAAGAACACTTGAAGAGATGGGTTCATTTTCTAAGTTTGAGCAAAAGAAAAAAATAGTGGCCTCTGCCGGAATAAGAATGAATTTAACTTCTAAAGAAAATTTAATTCCGGGAATGTCTTTTGTTGCTTATGAAAATAATCTCGAAGAAATAAAAAAATCATTTAAAGATTCTCTTTCGGAAAACATTAAACTCGATAAGAAAGGGATCATAATTAAAGCAGAATCCCTCGGAAGTTTAGAAGCTCTTCTAATTTTATTAAGACAGGAAGGAATTAAGATATTAAAAGCAGGTATAGGGGATATAGAAAAATCAGATATAATAAATGCAAAAGTTACAAAAGAATCTAATGAATTGGATGTTGTTATTTTGGGTTTCAATGTAGGAATTACGGAAGACGCAAAAAAAATGAAAGAGGGAATTAAAATTATAATTGGGGATGTCATATATAAAATTATAGATAATCTCAAATTTTTTAGAGAAAAAAAGAAGGCAGAAATTGAGAAGAAAAAGTTTCTGGAGATGGGAGGGTTATTCAAAGTTAAGATACTTCCTCAATTCATTTTTAAAAATTCAAATCCTGCAATTTTCGGAGTTAGAGTTGAAGCTGGAACTTTAACTCAAAACACAAAGGTTTTAGATGAAAATGGTGAAGAGATTGGAAAAATAAAAAAAATTCAGGAGGATAAATCAAATTTGAAAGAAGCAAAAGAAGGTATGGAAGTTGCAATTTCTATTTCCAATATAAATTTTGAAAGGAAATTGAAAAATAAAAAATTTCTTTATTCAGATATGGGCTTCTCCCAATTCAAAAAACTAAAGAAGAATAAAGAACTTCTTTCTTCCCCTGAATTAAGAACACTTGTAGAAATTTATGAAATTAAGAAGGGAGCTTGGGAGAATCTATAATAAATAGATTTTTAAATTAAAAGTTTTTTAGGGTTCTATGTTTAAAATAAATATCTCTGAAAAAAGTGGGAAAACTTACAAGTTGGAAAAGGAAATTCCATTTTTATTAGAAAAGGAACTTGGAAATAAAATCGATGGGAAAGAAATAATGTCTGAATTAAATGGTTATGAATTTGAAATAAGAGGGACAAGCGATAAATCTGGATTCACTTCGATGAAAGAAGTCGAAGGAATTGGCCTAAAAAAATTATTGTTAAAATATGGAAAGGGAATGAAAAGAAAACCGAAACTCGAGGGGAAAAAAGAGATTTCGAATCACCGACCGAAAGGACTTAGATTGAGAAAAACGGTCAGAGGAAGAGTTATTTCTGAAGCAACTTCTCAGATTAATTTTAGTATTTTAAAGGTAGGATCTAAAACTCTTCAAGAAATTTTTACAGAACAAAATAAGAAAAAAGAAGTTGTTATTAAAAAGTAGTGTGGAAGAGAAAGTTTTATAAATTAAATAATTCTTAGGTTTTTATGAAAAATTTAACAAACAAACTTGTTATATCTGTTGTAGGATTATCTTTGGCGGGTCTCCTCTATGGACATTCTATTGGCAACTATAAGTTATTCGAGAATATAACTTATCAGGGTTATCATGTTGATGAAGAAGATGGAACCTTCTGGGAGGTCTTCGACCCAGAAACTTTGAGTGAAAGGGTTAGAGATGGTAGGACTGCAAAATATTCTTTTGAAACCGAAGATGTTCCCTCTTTAAAAATTGGGCAAAAATACGATGTTATTTATGGAATTCCAAATTTTAAGTGGTTGTATTCGGACAGAATATTAAAAGTTAAAAAAGTCAAGAACTGAATATTTAAAAAGAGATTAGATTTCTATTTTTAATGAAAGAAATACCAGAATTAACTGTTGGAGTTATAGGACATATAGACCATGGAAAAACTACCCTTCTTAATGCACTTACAGGAAAATTTGCAGATACCCATTCTGAAGAACTGAAAAGAGGTATAACGATAAAACTCGGTTATGCAGACACAACAATCTATAAGTCCAACGGAAAATACAATAATAAAAAAGAAGGTGAAGCAGTTTGTTATGTTAGTTTTATAGATTCTCCGGGTCATCAAATGCTTTTAATGACTATGCTCTCTGGCACGGCATTGGTTGATGCAGCAATTTTGGTCGTCGCTGCAAATGAAGGAATAAAACAACAAACGAGAGAACATTTCTCCGTCCTTAAATTCAAAAATATAAAAACTTTAATTGTCGTTCAAAATAAAGTTGATTTAGTTAATGAGAAACAAGCTTTGAAAAGTTATGGAGAAATAAAAGATTTTTTGAAAGGAAGTCAATATGAAAATGCTCCAATAATACCGGTTTCTGCACAACAAGGAATAAATATAGATAAGATCTTCGAAGAATTAATAAAAATAAAAAGCCCAAAAAAAGACACGAATTCATCTCCCATATTTTTAATCGCCCGAAGTTTTGATATTAATTATCCCGGTTCTTCTATAGGAAAATTAAAGGGAGGGGTTTTTGGAGGAGTTTTAAAAAAGGGGACTCTAGAAATTGGAGATGAAATCGAAATAAAGCCAGGCATAAAATTCGGAAAAAAGGGCGAATATAAAACAGTAAACACAAAAATAATTTCTTTACATAGAGGAAAAGATAGTTTGGAGAAAGTTCATCCAGGGGTAAGTATAGCAATAGAAACAGAATTAGATCCCTTCGTCACAAAAGCGGATTTTTTAACAGGGCAAGTCCTTTCAAAAAAAGGTAATCTACCTGAACCGAGTTATAATTTAAAAATAAAAATTAAGTATCTTTCTAAAGAACATTCTGAAATAAAAACAAAAGAATCTTTAATAATAAATATCAACACAACTTTAGTTGTAGGAATCGTTCAAAGTATAAATAAAGATATTCTGGAAATAGAATTAGTTTCGCCAATTATAAAATCTGAAGGAGATAGTGGGGTAGTCTCTAAAAAGGTTGAAGGAGTTTGGGCTTTAATCGGTTTTGGAGAAATAATATAAACAGAAAATTATTTCTATCTTTCTATAAAAGAAACTTTACAAAATTCATTTCGTAGTTGTCCTAAATCTTTAAATAGAGTTTAAACGTATTTCTCGTATAATACAACCCATAGAGATTTATTGGGGGTTGTATACCATATATAGTATGATTTGCCCATTTTGTTCGAACGA
The DNA here is from genome assembly GCA_964460635.1 of Candidatus Woesearchaeota archaeon. GTDB lineage: Archaea > Nanobdellota > Nanobdellia > Pacearchaeales > GW2011-AR1 > CAYWQG01. The sequence continues at coordinate 8,512 of CAYWQG010000009.1, forward strand.
AAAGTTGAAGGTTTTGGATAAGAGAAACTCTCCAAAAGGCATAAGGAGAAGGAGAGAATGTTTGAAATGTAAGGGAAGATTCACGACATATGAGAAGATTGAAAATCGTCCAATCTATGTTTTGAAAAGAGATAAACGATCAGAACTTTTTCAAATAGAGAAATTAGAAAGGGGAATCGATAGAGCATTTGAAAAAAGATCAACCTCTGGAAAAAAAATAAAAAAAATGATAAAGGATATTGAAGATTCTGTGAGAAGAAAAAAAGAAGTTAAGAGTTCTTTCATAGGGGATTTAATAATGAAGAAAATTAAGAAACTCGACAAAGTTGCATACATTCGTTTTGCTTCTGTTTATAGAGAATTTGAGGATGTCAAAGATTTCAAAAAGGAGATCAGGGGATTATGAGAAAAAAATTAGATAAAAAAATACCAGAGTATGTTGGAAAGGGAACGCTTTTAGAAAATTTATCCAAGAATGCTGAATACACTTTCAAGAAGAAGTATTTAAAAAAAGATGAGGGTGGAGAAATCATTGAATCTGTTGGAGAATGTTTTTATCGTGTGGCAAAAGCTATTGGAAATGTAGAAAAAGATTATGGAAAGAGCAAAGAAGAAATCTATAATTTTACAAAGAGTTTTTATTCAATGATGGCTAATGGATTTTTTATGCCTGGAGGAAGAGTTCTTACAAATACTGGAACCGACATAAAGTCTCTATTCAATTGTTATGTTCTCCCTGTTAAGGATAGTTTAGGAGATATTTATGAATCAGTGAGATATGGGGTGATGATACATAAAGTCGGAGGAGGAACGGGATATAATTTTTCTGAAATAAGACCAAGAGGAACCTATGTTAAAAAATCAAAAGGTATTGCTTCTGGTCCAATTTCTTTTATGGGTTCTTTTAATCAAGCGACAGAGGTCATAAATTCTGGAAATCGACGTGGAGCAAATATGGGAATTTTAGAGTGTTGGTATCCTCAAATATTGGAATTTATTCCTTTGAAGGAAAGAGAAGGAAATTTAGAAAATTTCAATCTTTCTGTTGGAATCTCAAATAAATTTATGAAAGCAGTTGAAAATAAAGAACATTATGATTTGGAATTTCCAGAACATATTCCTTTCAAATCTTCAGACTTAGAATCTATAATAAAAAATATTGAAAAGAATAATATTGGAGGCTCAAGTTTGAATAAAGCTCCTCAGCCTGCTTTCTTTAATTTTGATTCAGAGAAAGTAATTCCCGGTAAAACTAATATTATAGATCCCCTTAATGAAGAAGTTGTTGGAAGAGTAAATAAAGAAGGAATAGTTCAATTATTCGCCCCTTATGTTTTTGATAAAATAGCAACTTCTGCACATAAGAGCGGAGGGCCTGGTTTAATTTTTTTAGATAAATTAAATGAAAATAATCCTCTGCCAAAAATTGGGCCTATAAAGGCAACGAATCCTTGTGGAGAACAGCCTTTATTTCCTTATGAAGCATGTAATCTTGGAAGTATAAATCTCTCAACTTTTTATAATTCTAAAGATAAAAAAAGTAAAATAGACTACAAAAAATTAGAGGAAGTGGTTGGAACTGCAATTAGATTCATGGACAATGTTAATGATTTTAGCAAAGGACCGATTCCTAAAATTGAAAGGAAAACAAAAGAAAATAGGAGAGTTGGTTTGGGGGTTCTTGGTTGGGCAGACTTATTAATAAAATTAAAAGTATCTTATGGTTCTGAAGAATCTTTCAAATTAGCCGAGAAGGTTATGGGATTCATAAACCAAAAGTCTAAAGAAACTTCAGTTGAATTGGCTAAAGAAAAAAGTGTCTTTCCATCTTTTGAGAAAAGTAAATATAACAATGGAAAATTAGAAGATAGAGTGAGGAATTTAGAACGAACAACGATCGCCCCAACAGGAACAATCTCTATGGTTTTAGATTCATCCTCAGGAATAGAACCTCTTTTTGCAATGGCTTATAGAAAGCATATTCGTGGAGGAGATTCTTTAAAATATATACATCCCTTACTCTTAGAAGAATTCAAAAAAAGAAATATAGATTCAAAAAATGTATTACCTTTAATTGAAAATAACTATGGAAGCGTTCAGGGCATAAAAGAAATACCAGAAGACATCCAAAAAATTTTCAAAATAGCTTCAGACTTGACTTATAAAGAACACATATTAATGCAAGCGGCATTTCAGAGAAACATAGACAATGCGGTAAGTAAAACAATAAATATGAAAAATAGCACGACGGTTAAAGAAATTAAAGACGCTTATTTATTTGCATGGAAATCCGGATTAAAAGGTATGACAGTATACAGAGATGGTTCAAAAAAAATTCAAGTTTTAACAACAGGCACGAGTGAAGAGAAATTAGAAAAACTTATCTCTGAGAGATTAAATAAACCCCGTCCCGAAGAGGTTTTTGGGAAAACTGTTAAAGTAAAAACCCCTTATGACCTGAGCGCTTTTATAACTTCGAACTTTCAAAAAACGCAGACGGGAAATAAACCAGAAGAATGTTTCATAAATATAGGTAAGGCAGGAAGTGATTTATCCGCAATCTCTGAGGGATATGGAAGATTGATTTCTATGGCTTTCCGAGCAGGAATTCCTTTAGAGTATATAATTGAACAATTGAAAGGAATTGGTGGAGAAACCCAAAATGGAATTGGAAAAGATAAAGTTAGATCCTTACCAGATGCTATCGCCAAAGGTCTAGAAAAGACGAATCCAAAAGAAATTCAACAAAAATCTCCTCTTAAGGAAAAAAGCGGAAACCTCTGCCCAGAATGTGGTAACCCCTTAATAATGGAAGAGGGTTGTCAGAGATGCTCTGTTTGTAGTTATTCCAAATGTTAAAAAATGCAAAACGAAGAAGAAATTACAGAAAGCCAATTGAAGAATTTATTAGAAAACACGATTGAATTGGAAGATAGACTAAATTCTTTAATTAAAATCAGAGATTGATGTAAAAATATAATCTCGTATAAGTCATTTAGGAAACACTCCCATGTTGAATTTAAAAATAAAAAAGACACACCCAGAAGCAATCATTCCATTTAAATCTCGGAAAGGTGATGCAGGTTTAGATTTGTCTTCTTTAAAAAATTATTTAATAGAACCTTCAGAAAAGATTCTTGTTGAGACTGGAATTTCTTTGGAGATACCAAATGGTTTTGTAGGCCTTATCTGGGATCGCTCTGGACTTGCTGCGAAACATTCCCTTCATTGTCTTGCAGGAGTTATTGACTCAAATTATAGAGGAGAGATAAAAGTCGTCTTAATTAATCTTGGAAAAGAATCTTATGAGATCAGAAAAGGAAATCGAATCGCTCAATTATTAATACAAAAGATAGAGGAAGTTAAAATAGAAGAAGTTGAGGATTTGGAAGAAAGTTCCCGAGGAGAAAAAGGATTTGGAAGTGGTGGAAAATAAATTTTAGAAATCTTTATAAATAGATTTAAAATAGAAAAAATATGATAACAACTTTAAATGAAGAGAGCTTTGGGAATTTTGTTGAAAAAGGTTTAGTATTTGTGGATTTTTTTGCAAACTGGTGTATGCCTTGTAAAATGATGCACCCAGTCTTAGAAGAGCTAAGTGAAGAATTTGAAGGAAAAATGAAATTTTCAGAGGTAGATGTCGACGAGAATCAACAACTTTCTGCGAAATATGATATTAGTTCTATACCGAATATGATTTTATTCAAGGACGGACAACCAGTAGAAAGAGTTATTGGGGTTCAATCTAAGGAAAATTTGAAAGAGCTTTTTAAGAATCATCTTTAATTTATTTTAGAAATTTTATTAAAATAGACATATTTAAAAATTTTAAATCTAACTTTAATTTATGCGGTATTAATTTAATGGTAGAATAGGTCGTTGCCAACGATCCAATCGGGATTCGATTTCCCGATGCCGCATAAAATTTATTTTAGATGACCGAAAACCTCGTGCTTTTAACGACAGCAGAGAATGGGCACGGGCAAAAATAGAAAATTTCCACCTATCTTATTTTAAAATAGAAACCAAAACAAGAAAGGCAAAAATAGAAAATTTCCACCTATCTTATTTTAAAATAGAAACCAAAACAAGA
>CAYWQG010000009.1:12707-12775 GCA_964460635.1 Candidatus Woesearchaeota archaeon
AAGAGGAGCAATTGTTGGGTAAACCCCGTGCCTTATTGTTAGAGAAGTATTCGATGGGCACGGAGGAG
>CAYWQG010000009.1:12875-15016 GCA_964460635.1 Candidatus Woesearchaeota archaeon
TTCGATGGGCACGGAGGGAATCGAACCCCCCCCTATGGCTCTGGAGGCCATTATACTACCAATATACTACGTACCCTTAATAAAAGTACAAATAATTCTTTTAAAAATCTTCTTGATTTTTAAGCTTGCCCCATCTTATAAAAACTTTTTCAATTACTATATTCTAAATTTCAAAAGTTCTACAACTTTTCTATTCTCTTTATCTCTTCATAAGAAACTGCAGTTCCTTTAAATTTCATTGCAAATAAGAGTGCATCTAAAACGTCTTCCCCTTTTAAATTGATTAATCCTTTCTTATAAGCAATATAAATTAATTCAGTTGAACGAATTATCTTGAAACCTCTGAACAATTCCGAAGAAGAGACTTTTTGTTCTATTTTTGTATGTAATTTTCGCTCTAATAACTTTTTTAGATTTTCAGGTCTTTCAACCAAAACTCTTGTCGTTCTTTCGTCTAAGCCAATAACATTCTCTACTCCTGCCTCAGAAAGTATCTTACTTAAAGCAAGACAAGCCGACTCCCCTAAATGAATAATTTTTATATTTTTATTAGAATTATAAAAAAGATTATTTGCTTTATCCATTAAACCTTTCAAATCTGAAGAGACTTTCTGTGAACTTATTCCGATAGAATCAGGCATTTCTAAAGTTCCGTCTTCTAACAAACTCCTTATTTGAAGTGCCTCGAGTTCGAATCTTTTTATTGACAAAGGATAATCTATGACCTCTTCTTTAACTTCTTTGGTTATAATAAAACTCCCATTAAATATCTTTTTCAACTTTCTTATTTCATCTAAAAGACCGGTTAAGGCAAAAGAAATTAAAGGACCCGAATCGAAAATTATAGCTTTCTTTGGTAAATTTTTCTTAATCATTAAAGATATCCTCCGCTATTTTTACTCTTTCCTTAACATCTAAAGTTTTACCTTCGGGGCTATCTGAAAGTCTCCCTCGACCAGAGTATTCTGCAAGTTCAAACATAGTTACTCCCAAAAGTCTAGCAGTTGTTTCCATGGAAATCCCGTGTTCATATATCCTCGATGCTTTGTTTACTTTAGATCTCTTGAAAACTTCCTGAATATAAAATTTCAATTTCCCAGATAACTTTTTTACCGAATCTCTTATTGATTCTAAATCAATTTTGAACGCTTCAAAATCATCCTTCTGTAAATCTAAAATTATTTTGTCAATTTTTGTCTCAACTAAATTATAAAAATCAGACCATCCTTCATAATTCTTGTAGCTTTCCCTCCCAAGTATCTTCCCAAAAGAATAAATTAAAACAGCGGATAAAATAATTTCTGGATTTTGAATCGTCGAAGAAACATGTATCGTTTCGTTACTTAATTTTTCTAATTCAAAAACATCCTTTGCTTCTAATGCTTTTTTTGTTTTCTCAAAAATTTTCAGGAGATTTTTTTTCTCATCCATATTTTAAACAGAATAAAGGAATATTTAAAAGTTTGCTTTACTTTTCTAACAAATGAAAAAAGTTATTTTGGACACCAACTTCATCTTATCTTGTCTAAGAGAAAGGATTGACCTTTTTGATGCACTTAAAGATTTGAATCTGGAAGTAATAATCCCTTCGCAAGTTATTTCCGAATTGAAAAAATTATCAGTGTCAAAAAAGAAAGGAGCTTTAAAAGAAAATTGTAAACTTGCCTTAAAAATTTTAGAGAAGAATGAATTTAGAGAGGAGAATCTTGAAAAAAATTATGTTGACGACGGACTTGTTAAATTTCTTAAAAAAAATCCAGAAATAATTTTGGCGAGTTTAGATAAAATATTAAGAAAAAGAATCTCAAACAAAAATTTAATTATCCTAAGCGGAAAGCGTTCCCTTTTCATATCTAATAGTTAATGGAATTGATAACTTTATTAAATTTGAGTTATGACTTATTTTAAAACACTCCTTCTTTTTAAAAAAGTATGCATACTCCAAATATTTATCAGATTAACCTGTGTTATATTGTCGGTTCGTTCCTTCGTTTCACTCTCCGAAAGACATAATTTGCTTTTCACCTTCGCAAAAATCGTTGCAATCTTCCTCGTTTATGTCTAAGTTTTTTTAACTTAACAGCTAACCATTATAAGAAACTTTAAAAACTAAAATTTATCTTTAGTTCTATGTTTTATGT
>CAYWQG010000010.1:0-14870 GCA_964460635.1 Candidatus Woesearchaeota archaeon
TTTTTTTTTAAAAATGTTTGAGTTTCTGTTTTTCAAAATATTTCTTTGTTGCGATAGTCCATAATTGTGGGTCACAACCTCCCTTTCGTATTTCCTTATTTTCTAAAATAAATATTTCAGGCGCTGAATCTAAATAAGGAATAATACGTTCGCTTATCTTTTCTATCTTCTCTAAACCGAATTTCTTCGCTCCTGCATGAATAATTGCTTGTTCAAATGGCCATACTGTAGATGCATGATATTTATCTTTCATACTTTCTGCCACCAAGGGATTGAGTGTTCTGTAACCTATTGGGGTTTCCAACTCCCTAGACGAAGATACAATTCCTTCCAGTTTTTCCTTAGACAAATCCTCCAGATTTAAATAAAAGAGTGAGTGCAAGGGATCGGAGCTTACCGCTTTTATAGGGCCTTGATTATCAATTGCCATATAGAAACAATCTTTCTCAGAATCGTATAATTTTTCTAAAGATTTACTCATTTCTTTTGTAACATTTTCTAATTTGTTTGAATTCAACAAATTTGTGGCACTTCTCAAACCTCTCATATTTTGAATGTGGGCTAATGTGTAAACAATAGGATATTCTGGTTTTTCATTCTTTCTCCCGAGGACTCCTGAGTCTTTCCAGTAAGTTGCCTTCAATGCGAAATCTTTTGTGCCGACGAATTTTGGATCTTCAATAAAGAAACTGTTTTTTAAATGGGAAAGAATATATCCTACCGCTTTTTCTATATTTTTTTGTGATTTTTCTGCAAACATTTTATCTCCTGTGAATTTTTGATAAAATTCATGACCAATTAAATACATCGCTGTTGTGTCACATGCATTGAATTCAGTTGATTGTTTATTTATTTCAAAGCCAGGATACTCGTGGAAAATTTTACCTTCTTCTTCCCCTGTATATGGATTAATCTTTTTGCCTTGTTTAAATGCACAAAAAGAAAGTTGATCTGCCAGCATCTCGGAATCTTCCATCAAAATTGCAGATATAATACTATCTCTCGTAAAATTTCTCGGAAAGTTAGGCAGTCCTGCCTGATAAACTTTGAATCCGTTAAACTCTGCTTTGAGTCGTTTCATCTAATTTTGAAAATTGCTCCCTTTAAATAGCTTAAGATAACTGAAAAATACGAAAGAATCTTGATTTTCTATTTTTTAAATAGAAAATTATTTAAGAGATTTGCAAATCTTGTAGCTTCTTTATGAATAATTTTTATAGAATATTTATTAAAATCACTTTCTTCAATAAACTTTAAATCTCCTTTAGTAATTTGAAGAGTATCTGATTTTCCATCCCAATTGTTTTGAACTGGAAACCCAATCTTTTGAAGTTCTGGATTCCATGTGCAGTCTATTTTTATCCAGACTTTATTTATTTTAACTTTGAGGAGATCGTGAGCCCAAATTTTATCAGAGTTATCAAGAACTTTCAATATTTCTTCGGGCAGAGGTAAATCTCTCCAATCAAATAGAACTTTAATTCTTCTAACTTCAATACCTTCTGCTTCTAATAGGTTTTTTAGTAGTTCAGATTTGTGTCGGCAGTCTCCGAAAGGTAGATTTTCATCAATTTTTTCTCTTTCGAATTGACAAACTTTATAAGGAATTTTCTGAACTCTTTCAAAAATCTCAATTATCTTTTCTACCATAATTTTAAAGGTCTCTTCCCATTTTTAAATTTTTTTCAAAGGGTATTCTAAATTTCCTTAATTAAAAATACTATTATTTTCTAATTATGTTTTTCAGATTGTTTGATTCAAAGAGGAGAATTCATTTTCGGAACTTTTTAAACGAGATATAAAAATAGTAATCTTTAAAAGAACAAAAAAAGAAGTAGAAAGATGGAAGAAGAGAAAAATAAAATAACTTTGAAAGAGTTCGAGAAGGAAGTTGGAGCTCTCGCGGAAAAAGGATTGACTTCGGAGAAAATTGGAGAGAAATTAAAGCAGAAGGGTTTGTATGCTAAAGATTTTAAAACGAAGGTCTCTCGAATACTTAAGGAGAGTTATTCTAGTCCAGATTTGAGGAGTATAGAAGCGAAGTTAGAAAGAGTCAGAAAACATTATTTAGAGAATAAACAAGACAAACGTGCGAAGCAAGAGCAGGTTCGGATTTTTGCGCAGTTGAGGAAATTAAAGAAATATCTTAAAATTCCAGTTAGATAATCCGAATAGTTTAAAACCTAATTCTTCTTTTATTATTTATGGAAAATTTAGAAGTTGGAGACCTTGTACTTTGTACTGTTGAAAAAATTGTCAGAGCGATGGTCTTTTTGAAAATAGACGGACATGGTCAAGGAGGAATGATTTTAAGTGAAGTTGCTCCGGGAAGAATAAGAAATTTAAGACAATATGTTTATCCAGACAAGAGAGTAATTTGTAAAGTAATAAGAATTTCTGAACATAGAATTGATCTTTCCTTGAGGAGAGTTACACGAAAGAATCAAAGAGATTTTAAGGAGGAATATAAGAGGAGAAGGAAGATAGAGTCTCTCTTGAAAAATCTGATTAAAGAGAAGGCAGACGGAGTGGTCTCTGAGATTCATAAAAGAGGGGATTTCTTGGAGTTTTTTGAAGAAGCGAAAGAGAATCCAAAAGAATTAGAAAAATTAATTGGTCAAGAAAATTCTAAGGAACTTTTAAGATTTTTAATGATTCAGAAAAATAAGAAAAAGATTTTGAAGAAAAAGTTTTTTATGAAATCCTATGGGCCGGAAGGACTTGTAGATATTAAGAAAGTTTTGCTTTCTATAACTAATGCTAAAATAAAATATATCTCTGCGGGGGAGTATTCTATAAAAATTGAGTCGGAGAATCTCAAAGAAGCAGATCAGGAAATAGATAAAGTCTTTGAGGTCTTTAAAAAAGAATCAGAACGAAAGCATATAATCTTTTCTTCTGCTTAATGAGATTTAAAATTTATTGAGAGTGGGAAAAACTATTTCTTCTTCGTTCTTTTATATCTTCCTCTTCTTTCTACCGCAACCAATCTTTCTAAAATCTCTTTGGAATCTTTTTCTTCTTTCTTATACCTTTTTAGAAACATCTCAAAAAGTTCTTTACAATTTTTTGAGTGTTTTGCTTCTAAGGCTTGTTTGAATAGATGCAAATCAACTGCTTTATCTTCGATTTTATTACTTATAAAACCGAGGCCAAAATCAATTAAATAAATTTTTTCTTTCTCAGAGATTAAATTTGAGGTTGTTAAATCTCCATGAATAATATTCTCATTATGGATTTTTGCTATAATCTCTCCAACTTTTTCTAAAAAGTCTTTCTGCTTTTTCAAGGAAAGAGAGTTTAGAGTTTCGGACAATCTTTTTCCATTTATATATTCTAATTTAATTTCATAATATCCTTCTTCCAAAACTTTTGGGCAATCAATTATACTCCCTGCTTTCTTAAGAAGTTTTATCTCTGATTTTGTTCTTCTTTTTCTTATTTTTTCGTCCAAATCTTTTAATCTATATCTTTTTCTAATTCTTTCCTTTACAACAAAATATTTTCCTTCTTCTTTAATCAAAAAGATTTTTGCTTCAGCTCCCTCTTGCAATAATTTTTTTGTCATTTTTAATGAAAATTATTATAAAATTGAATATTGTCGTGGAATCTACGAAGAGACAATATTTACAGAGAGCTTTTATAACGAATATTTGTAAAAGAATAAAACTTATTGCGAAGATTGAACCTACAAAAAGAGTGATAGAAACTATATTTCTTTTAAGGGGGCTCGGATCTAAAATTTGAAGAGATAAAAAGAAAGATAAAAATGTGAAGAATAAGATTCCAAGAAGACTTAATTTGATTCCCAACAGCGAAGAATATGAGGAATTTTGAACAGTCAGACAACTGCCTCCGACTCCACAGAGATTTTTTATGGGTTCTATGAAAATGGTTATAGATACTGCAAGAGAGATAAGAGAAATAAATAAAATTAAATAATAAATAGAATTTTTCATTTTAAAATTTCATTTTTCTCCCAAATTTTTTCGCTAATTTTTGAAGTTGTTTTTGGCTGAATTGTCCAGACATATTTCCTTGTCCGTCTTTGAGCATTTCTTTCAGAAGATTATATTGTTTAAGAAGAGAGCGAACATCAGAATTGTTTACTCCTGAACCTTTTGCGACCCTCGTTATTCTTGAAATATTCTCTTTAAAGAGCGAAGGATTTTTTATTTCTTTTTGAGTCATAGATTTAATTATATGTTTCCAAAGAGAGATTTTTTTCCCTTGTCCTTCCAAAGCTCCTTCCTTTATTTTTAGGTTTCCTAATCCTGGAATTAGTCCCTTTATTTTTTCGAATCCTCCAAGACTCCCGACAGAATCAGATTGTTCTACAAAATCTTCTAAATCAAATTCTCCCTTTTCCAATTTTTTATTTATCTTATTCTGTTCTTTCTCTTCCTGAATTGTTTTTATTTTTTCAAGAAGGGCGTTTAAATCACCCATTCCGAGAAGACGGTTTAGAAAAGATTCTGGGGAGAATTCTTCTATATCGTTTATTTTTTCTCCGTTTGCTAAGAAATAAATCGGTGCATTCACCTCGGAACACGCGGTCAAAGCTCCTCCTGCTTTTGCAGTAGAGTCCATCCTTGTTATAATTATTCCAGAAATATTTACAGCATCTTTAAATTTTTGAGCTTGGTTTTTTGCACTTTGACCGATGTCCGCCTGAAGAACGAGTATAGTCTCTGTTGGTTTTATTTTCTTTTCAAGGTTCTTTATTTCCTTAGTTAATTCTTTATCTAAATCGTGTCTTCCAGAAGTATCTATTAAAACTAAATCGTATTTTTTTATTTTTTCAGAAATCTTTTTCCAAGCTTTTATTGCGTCTTTTTCCTCATTGACTAAAACCGGGATTTTATTTTTTTCTCCTAACTGAATTAATTGCTCTTTTGCAGCAGGTCGATGAACATCGAGTCCGACGAGGACGACTTTCTTTCCTCTTTTTGAAAAATAATTTCCAAGTTTTGCTATTGTTGTTGTTTTACCTGCCCCATATAAACCGACGAGAAGTATTCTGTTTTGTTTCTCTTTGAGTTTTATCTTTTTTGAATCTCCCAATATAGAAAGTAATTCGTTGTGTAAAAATTTTATGAGATTCTCTCTCTGACTTAAACCTTTGATTCTTTCTTCAGAGAATTCTTTTTTTATCTTATCTGTGATTTCTTTTACAAGGGGTATATTTACATCCGCACTAATTAAAGCTCTTTGTAAATCTCTTACTATTTCATCTATTAGCCTTTTATCAACGAATAATGAACCTGAAATTTTGTTTGTTATTTTTCGGAGGGCGTCTCCAAATCCTTTTAACATCTTTTAAAAAGTGCAGAAGGCTTTTTAATTTTTATCATTTGTTATTTTTATTTGAGTTGAGATTTTTATAAGAATAAAAAATTAAGAAAGAGTGACTACATTTTTACAATTAAGCTCTTTGAATTTATTTGAATTCATTTCCTGAATTGTCGGGGACATAAAAAGATTCCCACTTCTTCCTTTGACAAAAAGAGCCCCTATTTCTGGAACAGAAGATTGATAGATTAGAGCTCCCAATAATCCTGCACCTGCCCCTGAAACAGCTCCTGCAATTGTTGCCACCGCAGCACAAGCTCCTACTGTAAAAATACATCCAATGGCCACAGCTCCAACGGCACCCGCTCCAAGAACCCACCCGGTTTTACTTACCTTATTAACAATTCCCATAACAACAAATGATGAAGTTCCAATTTTAATGTTTCCAAAATTAGTCGTTTTAGTTCTATCTAAGATTTCTTTTTCTAATTTTTCTAAATTAGTGTTCGTTCCAAATAAATATTTAATATAAGTTATTTTTTTACCAGTTACATTGTTTGTATTCATATAATTGTATAATTGATTTTTGTTTATTTCTCCATTTGTGAAAACTTCTTTTCCATTTTCTTTTATATTTCTTAAACTTTTATCGAACTTTATTTGTGAACATATTGAGCAATAATTATTTTTTGTTAATCCTGAACTAATATAGTTTGTTTCTCCCTCCCCAAATTCCCACCAACATTGTTGCATATTGTTTGCTAAAACTTTATAGACTTCGTCAGAGGTTTTTACTATTTTTACTTCTGAGGGATTTATATTTTTACATCCATTTTTATCTGAAGTTAAACATAAATAATTTGTGTGGCAGTTGAGTCCGGAAAGCGTTGCGGAGGTTAGCGTATTTCCTTCGAGGACGACAGAATTGTGACATAATTGAGATTTAGTTTGCTTCCCTAAATCTAAACTTAGAAGAAAGAATAGGACAACTATGAAACTTGCGATTAAAATTATTAAGACCACTATTTGTTGTGTTGTCAATTCACCCCTTTTCATTTTAGTGCCCCTAATAAAAGATGAATTCCTGCGAGGACTAAACCAAAAAAGACAATCCAGATTAAATATTTTATTAATTCTTCAAGACTCATTTTATTTCATTTATTATGACCTCTTGCCCTTTTTTAATTATATTAATTTCTGTGAGGCCGTCTTTCGAATCTTTTATTTTTATTGGATTGAATTTTTGAATGTTTTTTACAATCTTACAAACCCCTTTATCAGAGCAATCTTTAGAAGGCGTGTCTGATGAAAGTAGATTGAGTTTCTTTTTACAAAGACAAATACAACTTGTTTCTCCACAACTCATTGGTTCTTGTTCCCCTTTTATAAAACTGAATAGATACCATCCCGAAGGATTTAAGAGAGAAACTTTTATAGTGGAATAAGTCCCGAGAGAGTTCAATACTGTAGAAAGGTGATCGATTGTCGCTTTGGCTTTCTTTAGATTTTGATTATTCATCTTTGCGAAGTAAAGTGAAATTAAGAAATAACTTAAAAGAGAGATAACTAAAAGTGCGACGACTAATTTTAAAGTTTCTTCGGCTAAGAAACTTCCTTTTTTTTTCATAGGAAGAGTAGGACTAATTTTGTAGTGCCTATATTTTTTATGAAATCAAATATAGAATTCTTAAAAAAGAGAGAAATTCCTACGGTTATTACTATAAGAACAAAAACTCCGAGAATAATCTTTATTAATTGACCAACTGTTAATTCAGACATTAGTGAAGAAGGGCCTTTATTCTTTCTATTAGACCTACCCCCTTTTCTTTAAACAAAAAAATCATAAAACTCAAAATAACGAGAAGGACAACAGCGATTAAAAGCCATATTAAATATTCTGTAGTTATGCCTTTTTTAAAAATCTTAAATTTTTTCATAAGAATAAATTGTTCGCAGGATTAATAAAAGTTTTTATTTAAAGGATTTAACTGAAGAGTCCTCCGAGAACTTGATTGACTAATAATGCTAAGACAAATATCGTTAAGAAAGAAATTATTATGTAGAGGGTTATCCCGTGTTTTAGATTTTTTCCAGTTTCGTTCATTTGTTCTAAGGAATCTTCTCCTGATTTTACGACGACGAGTGCGGATGTTAATATAAAAATCATTTCAATTAGATAAATTCCTACAACAATTTGTAAAAAATATGGAGGAATCATTGCACTCATTTTGAAGATACTAATTATTGAACCAAAGTTTCCAAGACTTGAAGAACCTCCCCCTAATTTTCCTAAATTTAATTTTCCTAAAATTGTTGTAATCATAACTGCAAGTCCAACGACGACACCAGACAATAAAGGAGCAAGAAAATTCATATTGTTTTTCATTCCGGAGAGGATATCTGCGAGTAAATCTAAAAGTCGGGAGTTTATTTTTCTTATATTCTTGAAATATTGTGAAATACTTATTACACTTCTTGCAGCGGTTCGCAAACCTTTCTTTACAGATTCTATTAAAACAGACATACTCATTGCAATTAAATCGGAAGGATAATCTCGAATTGCTCCTTGGTTCTCGTCGAAGATTGCTTTTCTAACACTCATACCCATTCCTTCTATATTATAATTTACTTCTCTGAAAAATTCTTCAGTAATAAGTCCTTTTGAAGAATTTGCGACATCTGAGAAAACAAGTTCTAAGGGGGTTCCATTTCCGAGGCGATTTCCTATTTGGAAAAGAGAACTACTAAATTCTTTTTCTAATTTTTCTGTTTTCTTTCTCTCTTTAATCAATCTTTTTGTTTTATAATTATAAGAATGTATAAAGAAGAAAGCGATACTTAGAGGAACAAATAAGCTGAGAATTACAGCGACTATTCCAAAAGGTCCTTGGCCTGTTTTTAGAAAATCGAAAAGGTTTCCGTTTCCTAAGAAGGAAAGACCGATTTCATTCAAGGGGTAATCTTTTTTTAATCCTAAAAGAGAAGGAATTGAAGTATATTGAAAAATTAGAGGGAGAATTCCTAGGAGAAACATAGGCAGAGCGAGGAAGAAAGATTTTAAGTAGATTTTTTTATCTCTATAAAGAGGATAGTATCTGTTCTTTTTTAGGAAAGAAGAGTTTCCTTGTCCTCCTGGTCTTAACATTAAAATTTTATCTGTGAGATAGAATACAAAAAAAGGAATTATTAAATTGAAAGTTATCATAACCTGAACCCAGCTTAAACTTCCTCCTAACATAAGAGAAGCGATAGGGAGTAAGGCGATTGTAAGTGTTGGAAGAATTATTCCTAACATATAAATATTATTTAGGGGTGCTTTGACGGAATGAGTGAACTCGAGCATATTATCATAAACTCCGTCGAGAATTACTTGTAAAGATTTATCCAGAATACTTATACGACGAGTGTTGTTCGGCTCGAAGAGACTGCTTTCTATTAAGTGAAAAGATTCAACAAACTCACTGGAGAAATCTCTCCAATTTTCTAAATAATTATCAAGACTATCTTGTATTGTTGAAAATTTTCCTGTTGAGACTTCATAAAATATTTTTTTAAAGTCGAGAGAAAGAGGAGGGTTCAAATTTTTGGATGCAAAGTAAATTGCTTTTTCTAAATTAGAACTTTCTCTCATATAAATAACGACATATAAAACTGCCCAGACCATTTGGGAAGAGGCTTTAAGTCTCCATTTTTTAGCGAGTCTTTTTGGATATGATTTTAAAAAATAAAAGAGGAACAACGAAAGGATTGTGAAGAGAAAAAAGATTCCTACAGAGATACTTCCATTTATTAAAAAAAGTGCAACAGAAATTAGAACACCAAAAAGGAAAACTGAAATAAATGTAAAAATAGAGAGCGAAATCGCCTGCCAAGGTTCAATATTAAGATGCGCAATTTTTATTTGTTTTTTAACTTCGTCCTCGTCTTTTTTTGCTACTTTAACTTTTATTAATGTTCCAAAACCTCTTGCTAATTTTTCATAACGATTAAACTCTAAATTTGATTCTTTTTTAAAATTTTCATAATCCTGACTATAATTCGAGCCATTTTCTTTTATTGTAGAATTTATTTCTTTGCCTAATTTAGAACTATATTTTTTTATTATCTCGTCTACATCTTTTCTTCTATAAACCATATAAAAAAAAACAAATCATGCTTAATAAATTTTTTTAAAATTAAATTAATAAATAAAACTCTTTAAAATAAAGAATTAGATTATTTTTTTCTTTATTTCCTCATTTAACCATTTTTGCCAAAGAGGGAAAACCTGTTTGGATTGTGGAACTCCGATTTCTTTTCTTATAGATTCTGAAATTTTATGGAAAGAATAATTTGCGAGTGTGCTGAACTTATCTTCTAAGATTGAATGATTTCCTGTTTTTTTTGCCGTATCAACTAATTCTTTTTTTATTTTTGCCCTCAATAAAACATTATCATAAACTGCATCCCAATTTCCTGCCCATCCTTTTATTTTAGAGGCAATATCTTTTAAGATTTCACTGTCTCCGTTGATTAAATCTTCGCTCGGTTCCAATTCATCTTTTTCTATGTTGTAATTCAGAAGATTTACAAAACCTCGCTCTTCTAAGGGATCTTTTTTCCATTTCTTTCGGACTTCTGCGATTTGTAGAACTCTTCTCATTGAGTGTAAGCCGTCTGGTGTTTTTATTGGATTTGCGATTGTAATTATATCTGTTGCTTTGAAGGAGGTTACTGGGACTCCTAAATCGTTGACGACTCTATCGAATACGCTGTAAGGTGAAGCTCCGTGGATTGTTCCAGCGACGACGTTTGCGAGAGCTCCAACACGCATTGCTTCATAGAGTGCCTTTGCCTCGACGGAACGAACCTCTCCTACGATTAAAACACTATCCCCTAATCTTAAACTTGTTCTTATTCCATCGTCTGCTGAAACTTCATTTCCTGTTTTTAATAATGCGGATCTGACTTTCATACTTAGAATATCATAACCAAGTTTTCTGAATGATTCTATTGGAAGTTCTAAAGAATCTTCTATGACTATAATTCTATAACGAGAAAGAATTTCTAACATAAAGCTACTTAATAGAGAAGTTTTACCAGAGCTTCGGGTTCCTCCTATAAGGAATGTCCTTGAACCGTCTATTAGAAAACTTAAGAGTCCTGCCGCAAGGGGGTTTATCATTTTGTTTTCTATGAAAAGTGGGAGCGTCCAAGGGGAGTCTCTGTGTCTTCGGATGGAGTAAGAAATTCCATTTGGAGAAAGAGGTTTTTGAATCGCAGAAACTCTTGCACGAATTTTGTCGAAAGAAAGTTGAGTATCTAAAATTGGATTCGCTTCATCGAGGGGCCTTCCGGAAAGTATTCGAAATTTTGCCGCCCAAGAATTTTCATCCTCTGTGCTGGGAATTATATTTACAACACACTCTCCATAGTCCTGATGAATTATAAAAATTTGTGTCTGAGACATTGGAGCATTAAGACTTATGTCCTGAATTTTTTCATCCTGTAATAAAACTTCTAAAAGTCCAAACCCGACGGTGTTTCTGACTAATATCGTTGCTAATTTATCTAAATCTGAATAATTAACATTTATTCCTTCTTCTTTTGAGAGATCTTGTAAAAGGTTTTTTGAGATATTAAAAAAAACCCGCCTTATTTTTTCTACATTAACAAATTCTTCTGCTTTTGGTTGATGTTCTATTAAAACTTTTTTTGCCAGATTAAGTAAAGTATAATAATCCTGTTTGAGAGAATTTTCAGGAGGAACTATATGATAAATGAATTTTGATTCTCCCTTTTTTTCAAAGATTGTAACCACAGAATAATCGTTCTCCTTATATTTTCCAGAAATTTTATATTGATCTATCATTTTTAAAGAGTCGGAAAGATGAGAGATGAGTCTTGTCTGTGTGAAGCTGGGGATTATTTCTGACTTCAGTAATTTATCATAAATTTCTCGTTCGCCTAAATGATAATCTTTCATATACTCTGAGCTATCCTTGATTATATCTAATTCTTTCACCAATTCAATTATTTTAGATAAGAAAAAAATATAGTTCTTTATTGAACCTGAGCCGGTTGTTCCGTAATTTTTTAGTTCTATTTTCGAAGTTATCAAGATTCCTTTTAAATTTATATAAGCAGCGATAGGGTCTTGTTTTAACAATTCTAAAAAAGTTAACATTGAATTGTATCTTTTTGGGAAGAGCTGGTTGTTGAGGGGAGCTAATTTTCTTATAGAGAGGATTTCTTTTTGATTTAAAAAATAGTTGTAAAGATTGGCGATTTGTGAGAGATAGGATACGCTTTTGAAACCGTAGTTGTAACCCTTTTGATGAGATAGAACGACTCTTGAAACGTTTGGATTTTCCATTAAAACCTCGACGATCTTTGCCATAATTCCTGGGCTTTCTGAAATACTTGGAACTGAAACAGATTTAGAAAAATCCAAATAAGCGACGTCTTCACCCGCTTCTTTTTTTATTTCATAATCTTTTTTTATTTCTCCTTCTTTTTTCTCCATAATTTGTCAAAGGGAGTTTCGTTTTTATAATTTTTCAATTAAGAAAAATATATTGAGGGTCTTCCGGGTTTTGATTTTTTAGCTTTTTTTTCAGGGTCATAAATCTCTTTATTATTCGTGGCAAAAATTTTAACTTCCATTCCTAACTCTTTTGATAATTTTTCTTCATCGAAATATCTTTCTTCAAAAGGCATAACGTAAATATAAATTTTTTTAATTTTATTTTTTTTTATTTTTTTAATTAATCTTTTTATATTTTCGATTGTTTTAGAATTTAAATCTGTTTTTTTCTCATTATGATTGATCTTGGTTTGATCGGATTCTGGCCAGGAAGATGTGGAAATTAAATCTTTATTTCCTATTTTTTCCCATAATTCTTCTGTTATATGTGGGCAAACAGGGGAGAGTAATTTAAGAAAGATTTCTGCAGTTTTTTTAGATACACTTTTTGTTTTAGAGATTAAATCAAATAATTCCCTAAGTTCGATTGTTGCCTTTCTGTATTTGAAATCTTCATAATAATCTGTGATATTTTTTATAGTTTTATTTAGTTTAGAGATTAATTCTTTAGAATCTTTTCCCATTTTTAAATTTTCATAATAATTAAGAATTTTTTTTATAAATCTTAAGCTTCCGACGATTCCATTTTCACTCCAATTTATATCCTTTTCAGGAGAGGCTAAACTTGATAAGAAAAATCTGGCAGTATCGATGCCGTAAGAATCTGAGACGGTTTCTGGAAGGACGATGTTTCCTTTTGATTTACTCATTTTTTCTCCACCTTCTGCGTGTAACATTCCCTGATTGAATAATTTTTTTGTTGGCTCATCGAAATCAATTAATCCTAAATCTCGGAGGAATTTTGTATAGAATCGAAAATAGATTAAATGCATACAGGCGTGTTCGGCTCCCCCTATATAGGAATCAATTGGGCACCATTTTTTGACTTTCTTCGGATTAAAGATTTCTTTCGAATTTTTTGGGTCGCAGTATCGTAGAAAATACCAGGAAGAGTTAACAAAAGTATCCATAGTATCTGTTTCTCTTTTTGCTTTTCCTCCACAAACTGGACATTTTACTTTAATCCATTCTTCATTTGTTTCCAGAGGATTTCCATTTCCAAATTTGACTTCCTTGGGTAACTCAACCGGAAGATTTTTTTCTGAGACGGGGACGATGCCACATTTTGGACAATGAATCATAGGGATTGGTGTTCCCCAATATCTCTGACGGGAGATACCCCAATCACGAAGGCGGAAGTTTGTTTTTTTTCTTCCAACTTTTTTTTCTTCCAACCATTTTGTAATTTTTTCTTTTGCTTTTGTATTTTGGATCCCATTAAATTTTCCGGAATTAACCAAAGTTCCTATTCCTGTGTAAGCTCTATCAGAATCTTTAAAGGATAATTCGAAATTTTCCGGAGAGATTACTTTTTTTATAGGGATAGAATATTTAATTGCGAATTCGAAATCTCTCTGGTCGTGTGCCGGGACGCCCATAACCATTCCTGAGCCATAATCTGCGATTACAAAATTCCCTGTCCAGACTGGAATTTTTTCTCCCGTTGCAGGATTTATTGCATAGGCTCCGGTGAAAGCTCCTTCTTTTTCCAAATCTCCAATATCTTTTTCAGAAACAGATTTCATTTTCTTCAAGAATGCATCTACCTCTTTTTTCTGTTCTTTTGTTACTAATTCATTCAACCTTGGATGTTGTGCTGAAACTACCATAAA
Organism: Candidatus Woesearchaeota archaeon; assembly: GCA_964460635.1. Classification (GTDB taxonomy): domain Archaea; phylum Nanobdellota; class Nanobdellia; order Pacearchaeales; family GW2011-AR1; genus CAYWQG01. The sequence goes on from CAYWQG010000010.1 coordinate 13,531, forward strand.
TGTAACTCCAAAAATTGTGTCAGGTCTCGTTGTGAAAACAGACCATTTTTTTATAATTTCAAAATCAATTTCAGTTCCATAACTTTTTCCTATCCAATTTTTTTGGAGTTTTTTTATTGGTTCTGGCCAATTTTTTAAACCTTTAAAATCGTTTAATTCTTCTTCATATTCTGTTATTTTAAGATACCATTGGCTTAGATTTTTTATTTTGATTTCTGTTTCTTCGTGCCTCCAACATTTTCCATTATTAACTTGTTCGTTTGCCAAAACAGTTTTACACTCGGGGCACCAATTTACAGAGGACTCTTTTTTATACACAAGTCCTTTTTCGAACATTTTTAAGAAAATCCATTGATCCCATTTATAGTAATCTGGGTGGCTCGTTATTACAACTCTTGACCAATCATAGCTTAGTCCTAAAGCTTTTTGTTGTCGAATATAATTCTTAATTGCTTTTTCTGTGTATTCCTCTGGGAGTACGCCCTCTTTTATTGCTGCGTTTTCTGCAGGTAATCCGAAGGAGTCATAACCCATCGGATGAAGAACATTGAAGCCCTTCATCTTTTTGAATCTTGCGAGAATATCTCCTATCGTGTAATTCCAGGCGTGTCCCATATGTAATCCCCCCCCACTGGGATATGGGAACATTTCTAAAACATAAAATTTTGGTTTTTTTGTATCTTCAGAAGCTTCAAATGTTTTTTCTTTTTCCCATCTTTTTTGCCATTTTCTCTCTATCTCTTTAAAATTATAAACCATAAGGATATTAAGTTTAAGAACTTTTAAATATTGTGATTGTTTTCAAAATCTATGAAAAAGATAATTGCACAATTCTATGAGGGCATAGTGACAAGTAATACTCCGGAAGCGAGAACGCTTTGTGATAGAAGTTCTTTCGGAAAACTTACCGGAGAAAAAATAAGGTATTCTTTTGTTGAAGTTTTATTTTTGATAGATAAAGAGAGGATGGAGGTTTTTTTTGGAAAAAAGAGATTATTAAAAGAACAGGTTCTGAAAAAAATGAAGAGATTTGATAGGAAACTTTCTTCTAAATTTCTCGTTTTTAAAGATATGCGGGAAAGAGGATACATTTTGAAAAACGCTTTGAAATTTGGAGCTGATTTTCGCGTTTATGAACAGAGTAAAAAACCCGGAAAAGTTCATTCAAAATGGATTTTATATATTGATTCTGAATCGAAATCTTTAGACTGGCACGAATTTTCTGCAAAGAATCGGGTGGCGCATTCTACGAAGAAGAAACTTTTGATTGCGATAGTGGATGAGGAAAATGATATAAGTTATTATGAGGTCAATTGGTTCAAACCCTGAAAAAATTATTA
>CAYWQG010000011.1:0-2254 GCA_964460635.1 Candidatus Woesearchaeota archaeon
AAATTTTAGTTGGTTTTATTTCTAAAAAAGTTAAAATAGTAAAAAATACTATCCTTACTAAAATATACTAATATCTACTAAATTAGTAGTATTTATAAAGATAAAGTAGTAAAAAACACTAAATAGTAAAAAATGAAAATCCCTCAAACCCCGGAAAATTGGAGAAAGGTACTTGGAAGGGAAGGTGAAAAAATTTTCAAATTGTTAAATAAAAGAGGAATTCTAAACTTAATTACTGATTTTAATAAGAGGTATCTGCACTGGGATAAAGTAAGATATGAAAAAATGCCTAAGAATATTGAAGCAAAACATATTTGGATTTTAATGAAATTATTTCGTTCAGAGAAGTATTCTCCTTTAAAATTTGATGGATTCGATTTTAAATATACCCTCCTTCAATCGACCCAACAAAAACTGCACATCTTTGATAAAAATTCTGCAGGAAATTTAGAGATTGAAGACGGTTCATTATCAATGGGAGGAAAGAAAAAATTTATTATTAGTTCTCTTATGGAAGAAGCAATTGCTTCAAGTCAGTTAGAAGGGGCAGTAACAACAAGAAAGAGGGCAAAGGAAATGTTAAAACAAAATAGAAAACCTAAAACTTATAGTGAAAAAATGATCGTAAACGGTTATAAAACCTTAAAAATGATTCTTGAAAAAAAAACAGATGAATTAACTAAGGAAAGTTTACTTGAAATACAAAGATCAATAACAAAAGGAACTTTAGAGAATTCTAAAGATGAAGGAAGACTCAGAGATAATAATGAGGTAGTAGTTGCAGATAATATGGAAATAGAGAGGATATATCACACCCCTCCAGATTATAAAAAAATACCTGAACTTATGAATGAGTTATGTAAATTTGCAAATGAAGATTCTGATGAATTCATACACCCAATTATTAAAGGAATTATTTTGCACTTTTTGATTGGATATATTCATCCTTTTAATGATGGAAATGGAAGAACAGCAAGAGCAATATTCTATTGGTATGTTCTCTCAAGAGGTTACTGGTTATTTGAATATATGGCTGTTTCAAAAAAGATTCTGAATTCAAAAGTAAATTATGGAACAGCATATCTTTACACAGAAACAGATGAAAATGATTTAACTTATTTTATTGAGTTTAATATTAAAGTAATATCTGATGCATTGGAAGATATGAGGGAATACCTAAAAAGAAAACAAAAAGAACAAAGAAAAGCAATTAAGATAGTTGAGGGGCTTAAAAAAATTAATTTTAGGCAGGCAACTATTCTAAAAGATTTAATGGAAAATGAAAATAAAATTATCACAATTAAAGAAATACAAGGAACATATAACGTAGTTTATCAAACGGCAAGAAATGATTTATTATATTTATATAAATTAGGGTATATAACTATCAAAAAAATAAAGAACAAATTCTTTTTCATTTTTACAAACAAAAATCAAGAAACAATAAAAAAATGTATAAAAGAAGATTAACATTTTAATAAAAAATTTATTTTTTCAAAAGCACTAAATATCTTTCAGAACCGAGTTTAAAATCTTCAGAAATTAAAAGATTCTCTTTTAGAAAATCAAAAAGCCATTTTCTTTCTGTTCTAAATTTAGATTTTTTAGACAAACTTTTAGTAGGAAAACTTAAAATAATTCTATGAGAAATTTTAGACATTTCTAAAATTAACTTTTTAGAAAAATCTCTTTCCAAAATTTCCAAAGCATCTACAATTTTAAACATAAGAACAACTCTCGGTTTTTCAGTTTTCTTAATTATTTCTTTCAATTTCTCCAACTCAAAAAGACTCAAATGAACCGCCTTCGCCGAAAACTTATTTTCTTTAAAATAATCGTTCTGCATTTCAATAAATTGCCCGACCGCTTCAACCCCAACATAATTTATTTTCTTTTTCAAAAAAGGATAACTAAATCCATTAACCCCCGAGCCCAAATCTATAATCGTTTTATCTCTTCTATTAAGAATTCTATCATAAAGTTCCTCGTAAAACGGTAATCGCTCCTTTGTCGAAATATGTTTCCTTAGAACTTTCAAAGACAAAAGAGATTTCTCCTCTTCTCTTTCCACCTTCTTTCCTTTAAAAGAAAAAATACCCTTATAAAAAAAAGAAGAAAAAATCTTCCTAAGCAAAGCCCTCGTCAATTTTACTTTTTCTTTATCTGAAAGCTCTTTCTTAAACGAAATAAGAGAAGACGAGGTTGAGCTTCTTAAACTTCCGTGAGGCCTCGTCAATTTTACTTTTTCTTTATC
>CAYWQG010000011.1:2354-12130 GCA_964460635.1 Candidatus Woesearchaeota archaeon
GTCAATTTTATCTCTTCCTCCTCCAAAAGACTCTTTTTAGAAATCTTATCCAGCACCCGCTCCACCAAATCTCTTGGAATTTCCCTAAACTCTTTTTTACTTTTTATTTTATTTATTAATTCTTCTCTCTTCATCATTAATCTTATCTCAAAGGATTTTAAACAACCCTGAACATAAAATAATTAAATCAAATTCCTTTTAAAATTCTATGCCAATTAACGCACATCCAGATTATCTCGCCGCAGAAAAAGAATATTCCGAAGCATCGACAAAAGAGGACAAAATTCTAACTCTAAAAAAAATGATTTCTCTCGCACCCGCCCATAAAAGCGCAGAAAAGTTAAGGAAAATGTTAACTCTGAGAAAGAAGAAATTAGAGAAAGAATTCTCAAAGAAAACGAAGTTCAAAAAAGAAGGAATAAAGAAGGGGGAAATGCAGGCGGTTCTTATAGGAAAGACAAACTCTGGAAAATCCTCAATTTTAAATCTCTTGACAAATTCTAACACAAATGTTAAGGAAACAAGATTCACAACGAAAAAACCAATTTTAGGAATTATGAACTATATGGACATACAAATTCAATTAATTGAAAACCCGGCAATCTCCTCTGAAGAATATCACAAAGGATTAACAAACGGGGCGGATGTTCTCCTTTTTCTCATAACTTCTTTAGAAGATTTAAAATTCCTAAAAGAAAAAAAATTCAAAAATTTAATAATCCTATTCAATAAATCCGACATTTTAAACGAGGCAGAAAGAAGGAAGGTTTCTGCAAATCTTCGGTCGAAAAAATTTAAATTTTTCTTAACTTCCAAAAAAGAAGAAAACTGGATTTTGGAATTTAAGAAAGAATTATTTAGAGAATTTAAAAAAATAAGAATCTACACTAAAGAACCAAAAAAGAAGAAATCAAAAAACCCCATCGTTATAAAAGAAAGTTCTTCTGTGAAAGACATAGCAAAAAAGTTATTTCGAAATTTAAAGGAAATCGAAGAGGTCAAACTCTGGGGCCCATCCTCCAAGTTCCAAGGACAAAAAGTCAAACTCACTCATCAATTAAAAGATTCTGACACTTTAGAATTCAAAATAAAGAAACATCAAAATCAATCATAAGCTTTCTTTTCCAAAATTTCCAAATCTTTTCTATATTTATTCAAAGGTTTCAAAAAATTAATAATCTCCTCGGAAAGAGCATTTTTCAAATCCAAGGGATGTAATTTTTTACTTACGAAATCTTTTTCTAAATCTTCATAACTCCTATAAACTAAATCCCCTCCGAATTTCGAAGGCCTCTTAATTATAAAATCTTCACCCTTATCTTTTTTAATAGTCATTAAAATATATTTTATGAAAGGAATAAGTCCATTATCTAAATCTCCTGAAACACAAGCCGCCCCCCTTATTTTTTCTTTTATTTCTTTCTCTGTATCCAAAAAACCAATCATAGAACTATCAATGGAGGCAGACATTTTTTTCCCGATTAATCCCGGAATCAAGGGATGTAAAATTTCAACATTCTTTTTAGAATCAATTTTCGGCAACAACTGACGTGCCAAAACAAAAATCTTTCTCTGATCTGAACCCCCTAATTGAACATCTGTCTTCAGATATTTTTCATCGGCAATTTGAAGGAGGGGATAAAGAAGCCCGGATAATTTCGGATTCTCTTCCTGCTTAACAACCTCTGACCCGGCTTTTTGCGCATCGTGAACCGAAGAAAAAGTAGAGAGTTTAAGAAGATCTAAAAAATAATCTTTATTCAATTCTAAATCACTTCCTTTAACAAATTCTAATTCTTTAGTATCCTTGTTCATCAAACTTATAGCTAATGGAATTATTTTCTTATAATAATTGTAACGAGTTTCCAAAATTTTCCAGGGCGTCCTATCTAAAGAAGCATGGAGATCTGCGAGGAGAATCTTAACGTGAAACCCGGCTTTTAATAAATCTGCAATTTTCATAACAGAAAAAAGATAACCCAAATGCGGTTTCCCCGTCGTGGCAGTTCCCCAATAAGCAATCGGTTTAGTTTTCTCTTTCAAAAGTTTCTTCAATTCAGATTCTTCTAAAATCTCCGAAGTATTTCTCTTAACTAATTCTAATTTTTCTTCAAAATTCATAGAAATAAATAAAAAACTGTTTTAATAAATTTTTCTATGTTATTTGAAATCTTATTTTTCCTACTTTTGGGTATAACTGCTGGGACTTTCACCGGGCTCATCCCAGGAGTTCATGTAAATTTAATCAGTTTAATTTTATTATCCCTATCTGGAACAATTCTTTTAAAAGTAGACCCTATCAATCTTCTCGTTTTTTTAGCTTCAATGGCAACAACACACACTTTTTTAGATTTTATTCCTTCAATATTCCTCGGCGCACCAGACACTGACACAGAATTATCAACGCTTCCAGGTCATAATCTTTTAAAAGAAGGCAGAGGGTACGAAGCGGTTCTATTAACAATTTATGGAAGTATATCTGCTATATTTGTTTTAATTCTCCTCACATTTCCGGCAATAGAAATTATAAAAAGATTTTATTCTTCGATAAGACTTCTAATTCCTTATATCTTAATCTTTGTTTCTATCTTCCTTATCTATTTGGAAAAAAATAAAGTTAGTTCAATCTTTATTTTTTCACTCTCCGGAATTCTTGGACTTTCTGTTTTAAACCTCAAAATAAATCATCCAATTGTCCCATTATTAATGGGGCTCTTCGGAGGTTCTGTAATTTTACAAAGTATAATAAATAAAACAGAGATTCCTGAACAAATAATCTCACGACCGAAAATAAAAATCTTTCGTCCGCTCCTCGGCGCAACACTTTCCGCACCGATTTGTTCTTTTCTTCCAGGATTTGGTAGCGGACAGGCCGCCGTGCTCGGATCCCTTGTTACAGACCGCAGAGGAGAAAATAATAAAGAGAATTTCTTATTTTTAGTCGGCGCAATAAATACCCTTGTTATGGGTTTTTCTTTCATAACTTTGTATGCAATTTCAAAGGCAAGAACAGGCGTCGCCACAGCAATGAAAACCCTAATCCAAAAGCCCTCTCTTAATGTTTTAATTTTGACTTTACTCGTCGTAATTCTCTCAGGGATTATTTCTTTTTTCTGGGCAATAAAACTCACAAAATTTTTCTCAAAAAATCTAAACAAAATAAATTATACTTCCATTTCTTATTTTATCCTCTTTTTTTTACTTCTGATAATTTATCTCCTCACTGGAATTATAGGAATTTTCATATTCTTAATCTCAACTCTCCTCGGATTATACACAACTTCTTTGAATGTCCGTCGAATAAATCTAATGAGTTGCCTTATCGTTCCAACAATAATTCTATTCCTAAAAATCTAATTAAAACCATTTTGCAATCGATTCCTGCCTCTCCAATTCTTTTCCAAAAATTCCTTCGATTGCTCTTTTTATTAAATCAAGATTCTGTTTCATATATGTAGAAAGATTGTATTGTTCTGCCAATTTTATTGAAGGCTCTAAATACTTTTTTATTCCCCCTTCATTTATTGTGAAAATTAATTTTCCTCCACACGCCGGACAAACTCCCGAAAGAGGAGGTCTTCGAACAATTTCATTACACGCAACACATCTAAAATTCTGAATAGAAAATTTTCTAAGATTACCTTTCAAATCTTTTAAGAAATGTTTATCAATAACTAATTCTGCGATATCTTTTTCATCTACCGACCTCAATTTTTCTGCAAGAATTAATTGGTGATCTAATTTATCCTGCATAGTCTCTAAGGTTTTATAACTCGAACAGCGAACCCCTTCATTCAAATCGTCCGTATCGTGAGTGAATCCCAGGCCCACAAATGGGTCCTTTCCTTCCTTCAAAACTTCTTTTATATCTCTAATTTTAACGGCCGAAGAATGCTCTCTTTTTTCTGCCTTTTCATATAATTCTAAAGGATATTCATTCACAACTTCAAAATCCAAAATCTGATCATCTACTTCTCCCGCATTTATTTTTGCATTTAAAACTAAAGGGGCATCCTGAGTTCCACCTCTGTGACTCGGAAGAAACTTTCTGGAGAAATTCAAAAGAACATCTCCTAAGAGCATTATCGCCGCCTCATCGCCATCACAGTCCCTTCTTATAGCCGCATGAATGTAAGGGGAAGCAAAAAGCCCCTGTGTCTTAGAATTGCCTATAAACCTACATATAACTCCCGCGCAATTGTGAGGAGCCATACAAACTCCCAACTGCCCAATTAAATCCTCTTTCTTTTTAAAAGAATAAAATGGCTTCATCTTGTAAAATTTGACTAATTCTTCATCAACAAAATTCGCAACATTCGTAAAAACCTCTTCAGCCCCCAACTCAACACCATCATAAGAAGGAAGAATTATGTCGTGAGGCATAATTTCTAAAATCTGATTCTCGTTCTCCAAAGGCATTCCCTTATAATCCTCAGTGTATCCCAAACTCTTCAACTTTTCAATACTCACAAAAATTTCCTTCGGCTTAAAATAAACTATCGGAAGTTCTGTTGCATCAAATCTTATAGTTCCGTCTTTATTCACCTGAAGATTATGTTTTGCCCTCAAAATACCTTTAGAAAGATTCTCCAAATTTTTATCCGAAGAAAACATTCCCCGAACACCCTTTATTAAAGGAGGAACTTCTGCCTGCCGAAACCCGATTGCCTTCTTCGCACTATCAAAAAAATGTTTCGGATCAATAGTTTTAAACATAAATTTTCTACCTTCTTTTTCAGATATTTTTTTAAAGGATTTCTCTTTCGTTTCTGGAAAATAAAATTCTTCTTTAGTTTTATTCCCACAATCTTCGCACCGATTATAGACTGTCTCCTTTTTACAAACTTCACAATAGAAAAGAGGAAAATTGTTCTTTATCTTACCAACAAGACAAGCTTCTTGAACGCTCCTTAATCTTCCACCTTCAGAACCGACCGGAAATAAAACATTCGGACTTCCCTTCAATTTTCTTAATTTAGATTTTTCCGGTCTTCCCATTCTCGCACCAATAAAATCTCCGGCTTTATCTTTAATTATAAAAGGAGATAAAGAATTAATTAATTTAAGAACATCCTCTTCAGAATCAAAAACCTCTTTTTTAATTTTTTCAACTTCTTCTTTCAAAGAAAAGTTCTCTTTTTTAGAATCAATTCCTAAATTTAAAAGAAGTGCCCTACTTTCAAGCTCTTTTAAAATTAAACTTCCCTTCGAAATATCTTGCTCTATTCCTAAAAGTTCAAGTGCTCTTTTTCCATTAGAAAATTTTTCTATTTCTTCTAAACCCCATGGAAAAACTAAAGAGTTTTCAAATTTTGAAATAGATAAAAAATCTAAAAGTGCTAAAAATTGTTTTTTAGATATTTGAGTCCAATAGAAAATATAATTCGGATGTAAGGGAATTTTATATTTTTGCGAAAGTTTTTTTGCTTTTTCTAAACTTATGTTGAAATAATCTATTTTCCTTTCTTCCTCTGATTTTTTCCTTAATTCCAAGGCCCACCATTCTTCCACAAAACCAGGTTTTATCAATTCGGCATTTCTATTTACAAGATCACTAAAAGGAAAAAGAACATCTCCTAAATAAATTATCTCTTCTACTTTTTTGTAAGCCGCCTTTGCTTCTTTCACACTTTTCAATTTCTTGACAGTTCCATCTTTAAATTTAACAATTGGGCCTTCAATAGTATCACAAGAAGTAATCGCAATCCCTTTCGTCGGTTTCTCTATTTTTAATTGAGTTCCAATCGCAATGAAACCATCTGTTATAGCCATCGTCGCAGGATGAACTGATGCTGCACTAAAACCAGAAATTCTCCCCCGACCATATCTAAATCTGAATCCTCCCGACCTCGAAGGTTGCCCAAACATAGGTCTTCCGGCAACCAAATCTTTCATATAAGTTGGAGTGCTGTCTTTTTTTCCTGCTGTTTTCTTCTCATGAATTTTCAAATATTCATCTATGAAATCAAACCCCGTCGATTTTATTCCTTTATTCTTTGCCTGTTTTAGTAATCGATATCCTTTCGCAGCTTTTTGAGCAAGACCCTCTGCAAAAACCAAACAAAAACCACTCCTAATGAAATTTGTTTTGACCCTCTCCAAATCTTTATAATTAGAAACCTCTATTTTTTCGGAAGGTTCTCCAGAGATTTGTATTGGTAAATTTCTCGCTAAAAAATCAACTTCTTCTTCCGTCGGATGATATTGTAAATTGGTCACCCTTTGATGATAATCTTCTAATTCTGTAAAAACCCTCTTCACTTCATCCTCTGTTGGATCATACTTAGCGAAACCAAAAAACTCCCTCAAATAATCTATTAACATTAAAACTACGCAACTCGCAGTTGTACCTGCAGAACGAATCGGCCCGGAAAAATTAGCAATGAAATAATCTTTTCCATCTTTCGTTTTTCCTAATTCCAAACCCGTGAATCCCTCAATTGGACTTGAAACAACCGCAAGAGTTTCATAAGCAAAAGCGACTCTAATCCCGGCGTCTATAGACTCTACTAAACTGGAGAATTTACAGAATTTTTGCTTAGCGACCTCTTCGGCAATATGAAAAGCAACATTAACATCTAATTTACCATATTCTTTTTCTAACTCAAGAATTCTTTTATCAATTCCAGATCCTTTCACTTGCGGATACACCGTCGCAATTAGGCCAACAATTTTCTCCGCCATAGACATTGCAAGAGGCGTCTCAACTTCTTCAGAGGGATCTAATCCTTTCTTCCTCGCCTCGCCCGCAATTTCATAGACTGACCTAACTTCTTTTTCTAACCTTTTAAAATATTCTTCTGTTTTCATTTTAATATTTTTCATAAAAAATATTTTCTTCCTCAAAACCAAGTTTCAGAGCCAAACTTTTGACATCCTCGACCATTTCTAAAATTCCACAAAGATACAATTGCTTTTTTTTATTCGGGGTTTTGGTCTTCTCATATTCTTTTTTTAAAAAAACTTCAACATGTCCTTTTTCTCCTTTCCATTTTTCAGAAGGACGACTCAAAACAATAGTATATTTAAAATTTTTATATTTCTTCTCTAAACCCTCAAAATATTTTCTATATATAATTTCTTCTTCACTTCTTTCTCCAAAAATCAAATGAACTTTCTTTTTTATTCCCTTATTAAATGCCTGATCAATCATCGCCCTCAAAGGTGCAATACCCGTCCCGGTAGCTACAAAAACTAAATCCTTTTCTATCGATTTTAAACTAAGATTCCCAAAGGGACCCATAAACTTCAACTTCGCGCCTTTTTTTAACTCATTCAATTGAGAAGTCATCTTTCCATTTATCATTTTAATACAGACTTCATTAAAAGTTTTATGTGGAATCAAAGAATAAGATCTTGAAATCATTGAATCTCCCGAACCAATTAACAAAGTAATATATTGTCCAGGCTCATATTCCAAGGTCCCCAAAGGAAATTGAAACAATTTGACCGTCGGAGTTTCCTGAACAATCGCTTTTATTTTTAGAATATTATTTTTTTTCATTTTATTGTATTAAAATCTTTTCTGTTTTTAAAGAAACTCTTTTCTCAAATTCTAATTCTTTTTTATATTTATCAGAAATTTCATATAAAGGAACCAAATTACCTTTAAATAATACTTGAGGATTAATATATCTAAACTTTTTTTTCAAAAAAATCCCTTCTGGACTTTCACGAATATTAAACCCATTCTTCAAAAGATTTAATTTCTCCTTAATCTTCTTACCTCCTTTTTTTTCTAATTTTTTTAAGATAAAATAATCTTCACTTTTTTTTAATTCGTTTAAAGAAATAATTTTATCTTCTAAAGCTTGTTTCAAAATCTCCGATAAAATATAATACCTTGCCCTTGCTTCATTTCCCCCCCAATGTTCTTTTTGAAGCTCTAAAAAATTCTCAGCAAAAATTTCTGCTTTTTGTTTAGATTTAAAAAAAATTTTATCATCCATAACAGACAAATCAGAAAAGATTTTATAGACTTCTCCTCCATTTAAATTACGTTCTCTTAAAGAATAATCAATTCTGTCTGCACACAAATCAGGAATCTGTTTTTCTAAAAGAGGAAATGTTTCTATGTCTGCTATTTTTCTGTAATCGAAATAATATTTCTCTAAAATCTTTGGGAGTTCAGAATTTTCTATAAAATCCAGGTGAATTTCATCTTGATAATTTTCTTTTGTTGGATCTCCAAGAACCCAATCTATAACATGTGAAAAGGCAGTATGTGAAACATCATGCAACAAACCAGCAATTTGCTCTTCCATTCTTGCGCCAAGTCTTCTCAACAAAATAAGAACTCCAACTGAATGCTCATATCTTGAAAAGCTTTTTTTATGATAATATTCTTGGGGCATTCCAAATTGAGAAACGCCTTTCAATCTTAATAAAGAAGGAGAAAGAATTAATTCTTTTAATACGGGCTCTTCTATTTCCTCAACCCCATAAACTTTATCGTTTATTCTCATCTTTCTCCTCAAAATCTAAAATTCTTATCTTTCTTGTTTTAAGATTGAATATAGGAATTTTGCAATGATCTGGTTCGTTTCCAAATTTTTCTTGATAAGATGTTTTGGATTCCCATGAAGAACCTGAAATAACCAAGATATTATTATAATAACTTACCCCACTTTTATGGGTATGACCTGAAAAAAATATATCAGGAATTTCATAAATGATATTTGATTCTTTTTCTAAAGGAAAATACTGAGCCGAGCCAGCAGTTGGAGAAAGATGTCTATTTTTTAAAATTTCTTCCATTATTTTATTTGGAAAATTCATCGCCTTCATTAAAGATAATCTTGGAATATTATTGGCAAAAAAAGGAAAAGAAAATCCATGATAACTGAGAATATCAAATCCTGAAAAATCTTTAGTACACCCGAGATTTATTGTCGAGGGATTTCCTACCATAATTACATTTTTTAAATTATAAATTGGCCAGGAATATTTCTCATCAAACAAAGGTTGTGGTTCCATTAAAGAAACTCCGTCGTGATTACCCGGAGAAATTATAATTTTTATGTCCCCCCTTATTTTCTCAAGAAAGCCCGCCAGCCCTAAAAATTGTTTTTCTAAATCTTTTATCTCTAAATCTTCTTCTTGATTTGGATAAACTCCAACCCCTGCAACTAAATCTCCTCCAATAAATAAATATTTTATCTTATCACTCTTTAAATTAGAATTTTTATTATTTAAAAAATCTATAAAATTAGAAAATTCTTCTTTGAGAAATTTTTTACTTCCAAAATGTAAATCACTTATGAAAGCAACTTCCTCATCCAATTTGGAAAACTTTCTTTCATCCAAAAAAGAATCCGGGAAAAAAAGTTCATTTACAAAAAAAACTTTTCTATTACCTGAACCTTTAATTGCAATAACAGAATCTAAAGAAACTTCTTCTGCAATCTTAAACAAATCTTTTTTCCCTTTATTAATTATCAAATTTACTCTTCCAGTCAAATCCTCTATAGTCAGAAGAAGATTTCCCATCTTTGTCTTTCTTTTATTATAGACCATTCCAATCAAAGAAGCCCCTCTGTTATTGTTCAATTTATCTATTGAAATAATATTCTTTAAAGTCGGACGATTTAAAAAAAGTTCTTTAAAAAAATTAAACCTCCCTCGATACATCTTAACAAAATCTTTAACACCTAATCCTTTTTTTGGTTCTCTATTAAAAAAACTAACTTTTAATTGTGAGCTCAAGTTTCCTTTTTTTTGAAAATCTTCTTTATTAATTTCTTTATCTTTAATCTTGTTATAATTCAATTTTTGAG
>CAYWQG010000011.1:12375-14294 GCA_964460635.1 Candidatus Woesearchaeota archaeon
TAAAGAGGTGAGATTTCTTATCTTATCCGATTCGCTTAAACCTAAAGAGGTGGAACTCTTGGTTTCTTCCGATTCACTTAAACCTAAAGAGGTGAGATTTCTTATCTTATCCGATTCGCTTAAACCTAAAGAGGTGGAATTTTTAATTTCGTCAGAAAAATTTTGTTGTTTTGAGTTCTCTGAAATATGATTCATAGATTTTTTATAATCCTTCTCTCGAGAAAGCCTAAAACTTTTTAAAAAAGAAAGAAGTTCTAAACCTCCTTGAATTTTTTTTTGTTTTATTTGTTTTAAGGCAATTTCTATAAAATCTGAATCCTCTAAATCTTGTAAAACTCCAAAACTTTCAACATCTAATAAAACCTCTTCTTTCATACAAAGTTCTAATATTTTATTTTTCATTTAATTATAATTTAAAGAATTTTCTATTATTTTTCTTGCTTCATTTAAAAGATTTTTATCAATTACAAGATTTATTTTCCTCATTCTGCCTCCTCGCCCTTTTGAAATAACATTAACATTAATTATGCCTAACATATCAAATTCTTGTATAATGTCCCCAACCCGCCTTTGTGAAAGAATCTCTAATCTATTAGAATTACAAAGTTCTTGATAAAGATTATAAACCTTCCCTGTAAAAACATTAAGGGGGTCTTTTTCATCAAGATTCATTATTGATTTTAAAACAACTTGGAATTGTTTCGGCTCGGTCCTTATTATGTCTAAAACTTTATCATGATCTATTTTTTCATTTGATTGATCAACATGCTTTAATAAAACTTTTTTAGATCCTTCTCTCTCAGCCAACTCTCCTGCGATTCTTAATAAATCTAATGCCCTTCTTGCATCTCCGTGCTCTCTCGCCGCAAGAGCTGAACATTTCTCTAAAACACCTAATTGAATAACTCCTTTCTTAAAAACTAAATCTGACCTTTTAGAAAGAATATCTTTGAGTTGTAAAGCATTATATGGTGGAAAAACAATTTCTTCTTCAGATAAAGAACTTTTTACTCTGGGATCTATATTATCTAAAAAAGTCAGATTATTACTAATCCCAACTAAACAAACTTTTCCCTTTGATAGTTCAGAATTTATTCTTATTAAATTATATAAGAAATCATAAGATAATTTTTTTGTTGTCTGATCTATCTCATCTAAAACAATCACAGTAAGAGTCTTTTCAAAATCAAGTATTCTTATGAATTTATCATATACTTTTTGTGTTGGAATGCCTGTATCCGGGACATTCCCCCCTAATTTCCTTATCAATTCAGCTAAAATTCTATATTCTGTATCCGAAACTTTCTTTAATTTACAATTTAGATAAACAATTTTTAATTTAAAATCAGAATCTTCCTCTACATGCTTTAATAATTCTTTTGAAACGAATTTTATAGAAAGTGTCTTACCTGTTCCGGTTTTTCCGTAGAGAAAAAGATTACTTGAAAGATTTCCTCCGAGAACTGGTGCTAAAATCAAAGCTAATTGTTTTATCTGGTTGTCCCTATGAAAAACATTTCCAGGATTATAATCTGATTGAATCGCAGATTTCTCCTTGAAAATGTTTCTTTCCTTGAACGAATCAAATATTTTTTCTATATCCATCATATTAAATTAAAGATTTAATCAAATTAAAAAACTATTCTAAAGAGGATGATTTCTATTGGAATTTAATTTTGATTGAATTTGTTTATACGATAAAAATAAAAAATCTTTATAAAAACTTATTACTACTCAAAGAGAAAGACCCCTAGATTTCCTATAGAAATGAAATATTCAATTAAGAGGTAATTAATTTTTTTTTAGACTCATTTAATTTCAATAAAAATAAATTAGAATTAGATTATATTCTAAAAAGAAAATGAGAGATAAATAAAGATTATTAGAGTAAAGGAGTAATATAAGAGATAAATAAAGAT
>CAYWQG010000012.1:0-3047 GCA_964460635.1 Candidatus Woesearchaeota archaeon
ATTATATAATTTCTTTCTGAAAACAGCAAATATTAACAAAGAGAATTTTAAATAAATTTATTAAGGAGAAATCCTTGGTTGTAAAATGGGAAAATTTAATCATAGTGTTGTAATCTCTTCTATCCTCGCGTTGTTTTTTATTTTTCTAACTTTTAAGGTTGATTGGCTTTTCATAATCCCTGCGGTTATAATAGTTTTCTTTAATAAGAAGAAACTAAAAAAATAAGACAAAGATTTTTAAATATAGAATAAATAATTTCCTTATGGAACTCAAACACGTACTTTCTTCTCAACAATTTTCAAAGGAATTTTTATATGACATTTTTAAGAGGGCGGACGAATTTAGGGAGCATCCAAGGGAGACACTTAAAGGTAAAATTTTAGCTGTGCTTTTTTATGAGCCGAGCACAAGAACAAGACTTAGTTTTGAATCGGCGATGTTGAAATTAGGGGGGAATATTATTGGGACTGAAAATGCAAGAGAGTTTTCCTCTGTTTCAAAAGGAGAATCTCTTAAAGACACAATTAGAAATGTTGCGAATTATGTAGATGGAATAGTTATTCGACATAATATTGATGGAGCCGCCTTAGAGGCCTCAGAAGTAAGCAGGATTCCGGTGATAAATGCCGGAGACGGAAAAGGTCAGCATCCAACGCAGGCATTATTAGACCTTTACACAATTTATAGAGAGATAGGAAGATTAGACAATTTGAATATCACAATCGTCGGAGATTTGGCCTGCGGAAGAACCGTTCGTTCCTTGTCTTATCTATTAGCAAAATTCGAAGGGACGAAGATAAACTTTATTTCTCCTTCAAATTTAAAAGTTGGAGACGATATTAAGAATTATTTAAACAAGCACCAAGTTCAATTCAAAGAGTCAGAAAATTTAGAAGAAGTTCTCCCAAATTCTGATGTTATTTATATGACAAGAATACAGAAAGAAAGAATGAGTGCAGAGAATTATGAAAAAGCAAAGGGTAAATTTATAATTGATGAAAAAAATTTGAACCTCATTCCAAGAGCTTCTATTTTAATGCATCCACTCCCACATCTCGAGGAAATAAATTTACCAATTGAGATAGAAAACCAAGATAAGAGGGTTGCTTATTTTAGACAATCAGAGAATGGCTTATATTTAAGAATAGCGCTCTTAGATTTATTAATGAATAAAAATTATTAATAAGAATTTTCCCTTAATCTTTTTTCAATTTCCTTCTTCAATTCTTTTATCTTTATCCTAACTTGTTTTTCAGAGTCTCTATCTCTCAGAGTAACATCTTTGTTTTTTATAGAATCAAAATCTATTGTAACTGCAAGCGGGATTCCTTTAATTGCGGCTCTTAGATATCTTTTTCCAATACTCCCAGTTTTATCATATTCGATTATATAATCCTCTTCAAGGGATTTTTTTATCTTTTTTGTTATCTCTATAAGTTCTGGTTTTTTCATAAGAGGAAAAATCGCTAAATCGATTGGAGCTAAATTATAAGGAATTTTAAAAGTAGTTTTTCCATTTTCTTCTCCTTTTTTCTCATAGAAAATGCTTATCAAAGAATAAGTTAATCTATCAACACCAAAAGCAATTTCTAAGATGTTAGGATAAAACTTTTCACTTTCTTCATTTTTTACTTGTAAATCTATTTTAGAAAATTTTGAATGCTGTTTTAAATCATAATCTTTTCTGTCGTGGATACCACAAACTTCAAGCCAACCATGGTTCTCTAATTTTATTTCTAAATCCCATGCATCGTCCGCATAGAAAGCTCTTTCTTCTGGAAAATGTTGCCTTAATCTTATTCTCTCTTCTGGGAAACCCATTCTTTTTAATTGAGAATAACCGAGGTAGATACACCAAGCGTATGCTTTATTTTTAAGAATTTTATTTTCTAAAGCATATTTTAACTTTACTTTTTTTACATTCTTATTTTCCTTTTGTTCTTCCCAGTTCCAAAGTGGAAGCTCTTGTTCTTTAATCTCTTCAAATTTTTCCCAATTGTTTTTTTCTTTTGGATCGACAAAAATTTGGGCTTCTGCCTGAGTAAACTCTCTGCCTCGAAGAACATTATTTCTCGGAGAAATTTCATTTCGATATGCTTTCCCAATTTGAAAAACTCCGAATGGCAATTTCCTCCTAAAATAATTATAATATCTTAAGAAAGGTAAATAAGTTCCAGTTGCCGTCTCAGGTCTCAAAGAAGCTTCTTTCCCCCCGGCGAATGTTTTTATCATTAAACTCTGTCTTGAAACATCTTCATTTAATTTACTCTTACAATCTGGACAATTTATTTTATTTTCCTTTATGAATTCCAATAATTTCTCATTAGAGAAAGAATCTGCAGAAATGTCAAAATGCTCCTCGATTAATTTATCTGGCCTAAATTTTTTTTTGCACTTAGAACAAACTATAACTTTATCATTAAAAGTCTTAAGGTGTCCCGAAGCTTCCCAAACAATATCTGGAAGAATCGTAGGCCCTTCAATTTCTCTTATTTCATTCTCATTAAAAGTTTTTCTCAAAGAGTTTTCTACTTTATTTTTTAATAATTTCCCCAGAGGACCATAAGTGTAAAACCCGGCAAAACCTCCGTAAATCTCTGGGCTTGGACCCCAAATTAATCCAGCATCCTTCAAAAAACTTCCAAATTCATTTGAACTATTTTCCATAAATATTGAAGAATAAATTAGTTTATAAAATTTCTTTTTTTAAATAATCTTTTATTTAATTTTATTAATGCAGTTTTTTAAATGAATAAGAGTATTTATAAAAGTTTTAAAAAGATTTATTTTATGATAAAACGAATAAAAGAAAATATTTTTCAGATGTATTTCAAAGAGTTTGGTTCCTGTGTCTATCTTATTAAACTAAACGATAAAAATATTTTAATTGATACAAGTTCTGAAGAGACTTCTTCAAATTTAATTTCGGATTTGAAACTATTAAATTTTGAACCAAAAGATTTGGATATAGTAATTTTAACACATAATCATCCAGACCACACAGGGAATTGCAATCTCTTTTTGAACGCAAAGTTTTATGCGAGTA
>CAYWQG010000012.1:3147-6667 GCA_964460635.1 Candidatus Woesearchaeota archaeon
ATTTCGTCTTTAAGATTTCTGGGAACAACTTCAAAACTTTGGGCAAGCAAAGATGAATTTCCTCTACCTTCTGTTGCGGATCTCAAATCATTAGACCAACCCATTATATCTGCGACAGGAAGTTTTGCTTTAACTTCTATATTTGTTCCTTCTTGATCAACATTTATTATTTGCCCTCGTTTGCCACTAATTAATTTTGTAATTGCTCCAAGGAATTTTTCAGGACCTTCGATTATTTGTGTTTGTAAAGGTTCAAGAAGGGTTGGATCTGCCTTTTTCATTGCTTCCTTTATTCCTTTACTAACCGCCGGGTAGACTTGTCCGGGCCCTCTGTGAACAGGATCTTCGTGGATTCTTGTATCAACTAATGACACTTTTAATTTCATGCAGGGTTCTCGTGCGATTGGTCCACAATCCATTACCATTTCAAAAGCTTCTATAACCATCCCTATAACTTCATTTATGAGAACCTCTCCCCTTGTTCCATCAAGGAAAATGTTTCCTTTGTAAACATCTCTTATATTTCTTATATCATCTCCAATCCAACCAATTTCTGAAAAAATTTTTGCAATTTCTAAGTTCTTCTTTTTTATTCTCCTTTCCGGAACATCTCCTTTTCTTATGGCTTCATAAGTTTTGTCATCAAGAGGCTCCACTTTCATATAAAAACTATTATGTTTATTTGGACTTCTACCTTCTATTGCAGGAGATTCTTTTGTTACAGTTTCATGATAAACTACAATTGGATTTGAAGTTTTTATATCCAAACCTTTCTCTGTTCTTATTCTATTTTCTATAATCTCTAAATGCAATTCCCCCATTCCAGATAAAAGACTTTCTCCAGTCTGTTCGTTTATATCTATTTTAATAGAAGGATCTTCTTTACTCATTTGATTTAAAATATTAACTAATTTAGGTAAATCAATTGCCCTTTTCGGTTCTATAGATTTTGTAACGACTGGCTCAAAAAGATGTTTTATCGATTCAAACGGTTCCATTTCTTCTTTGCTCGCAGTATCTCCGACGATGACTCCCTTCAATCCAACAATCCCAATGATATTCCCAGAGACAACTTCCTTCATTATTATTCTTTGCTGTCCTTTATATATTGAAACTTGTTGAACCTTCGTTTTTTTCTTTGCTAAATTTAAATATAATTCATCTCCTTGTTTTAGATTCCCAGAGAAAAGCCTTCCTTCCGCAACTTCTCCTGCATTTTTATCAAGAACTATTTTTATAGGAACAAAAATTGCAGGACCTTTCATATCCGAAGACAAAAGAGCTTTTCCAACAGGAGAATCAAGCTCTCCTTTCCAAATTTTCGGAATTCGATAACTTTGTGCATTAACTGGATTTGGTAAATGTTTTATTACCATTTCTAAAATTACTTTGTGGAGAGGGGCCTTTTTTGCAAGTGAATCATAATTATCTGTCTCATAAGCTTCAATTACATCTTTAAATGAGAGATTATGTTCTTTCATATAAGGAAAACTCAAAGCCCAATTATGGAATGCCGAACCAAAAGTAACACTTCCGTCCGAAACGCTTACTTTCCATTTCTCTTTGTATGCTTCTGGTGCTATGTTTTCTATTAGTTGATTAACTTCATTTATTATAGAGATAAACTTCTCCTGCATTGCTTGAGGAGTTAATTTAACCTCTCTGATTAGTCTATCTACTTTATTTATGAACAAGACTGGCTTAACCAATTCTTTAAGTGCTTGTCTTAAGACAGTTTCAGTTTGAGGCATTACTCCTTCCACCGCGCAAGTTAAAACAATCGCTCCGTCAACCGCCCGCATAGCTCTTGTAACATCTCCTCCGAAATCAACATGTCCCGGGGTATCTATGAGATTAACTAAATAATTCTCATCATTAATTCTATGAACCATACTCACCGAAGCTGAATCTATTGTTATTCCTCTCTCCGCTTCATCTTCGTGGAAATCTAAAACTCTTTGTCTTCCTGCAGTTTTTTCCGAGAGCATTCCCGCTCCGGATAATAAATTATCAGAAAAAGTCGTTTTTCCGTGGTCAATATGTGCAGCAACGGCTATGTTTCGTATATTCTTTTGATTTTTCATCAAACTTTCAAAATCTTCTTTTACCATTAATAAAAGCATAAAGTTTCGTTTTTAAAATTATGCCTTTCTTAAAGTGTTAAATTCCGAAGAATCTAAACAAAATATATCTCTTTAATACTAAATTAATTTTTGTCCATTACGGTTAGTAAATTTTTTTGACGATTTCTCTCAATTCTTTTTTAGAGATTAAAAGTAAAAACGTTAACCAAAATAATCCGAGGGAATAACCTCCAATAACATCACTAAACCAATGAACATTTAGATAGATACGATTAAAACCAATTAAGATTATCAGAAAGATATTTGTCGTTAAGAAAGAATATTTAAAGAATTCATTTTTTATTTCTTTTCCGAATAAATAAATTAACGAAGAAAAGAAAATTATAGCGATGGTTGCGTGCCCACTTGGAAAGGAGTAACTATTAAGATGAACCAAAGCATTTTCCGGTCTCGCCCTTTGCATAAATTCTTTAATTATTATTTCTAAAACTGCTCCACCTACAATCGCCAAGGAGAAAAGCCAAGCGACTTTATTCTTCTTTTTGTATAGAAGCCAAATAAAAATTAATACAGAAATTCCAATCAAAGAAATAGGAGAAAACAAAGAAGCTAAAAATATCATAAGTTTATCCAGAAAATGAGTTTGGAATAAAACTATTTTTGAGTTTACCCAAAGATCTATCCTAAACATTAATTCCTTATCTAAAATATCCTCAATCATCTTCGAGAAAAGATAAATAGAAAAAATATTAACGAGAATAAGATAGAAATTTTCTTTTGATAAAATTTTTCTTTTTTTATTTATTAATTTATAAATATACCAAAGTGCTAAAATCAAAATAATTGCTAAGGCGACAAAACCTCCGATGTATCTTGCAGCAATTTTATAACTCATTCCTAAAAAATATCCGAGGGAGACAAAGACGATCGCCCAACTTATTCCTCCAATCAAATTGTAACTCATAAATTTCAAAAAGGGGAGTTTTGTTGAACCTGCAATGAAAGGTGAGAAAGATCTTGTGAGCGAATTGAACCTCCCGAAAATTAAAGTTTTCCCTGGGTGTAAGTTAATAAGACTCTTTGTTTTTTTATAATATTTTTTGTCTATTTTTAATTTCTTTTCATATTTTTTTATGAAAGGATACCCATATTTTTTTCCCATTTCATATCCTATTAAATCCCCAACTATTGCACCAGTTGCAGATAAGAAAAGAACGAACATAAAATTTAAAATTCCCAATCTCGAAAAAAAACCACCCATAATTACAAGAGTCTGTCCAGGAATAAATAAACCTAAGAAAGGGGTTGCTTCAGCAAAGGAAGATAAAAGGACAATCCAATAACCCCAAAAACTAATAGTTGCTGGGGATAAAATCAAAATTTTATTTAGTAAGGACATTGAAGAATTACCTGGAGGAATCTGCTTGTTTTTCTGA
>CAYWQG010000012.1:6767-13479 GCA_964460635.1 Candidatus Woesearchaeota archaeon
CTTCTACCTTTTTCTATTTTACCCTTAACAAGTCTTGCAAGAGGTTGATCATTTACTTGTATAACCTGAAATCTTACCCCTGGAATATCTCCCTTACTTCTTCCTTGTTTTCCTCCAATTCTTTCTATCAAAACTTCATCGTGTTCATCAATAAGTTTTTGGGCAAGATTTCCTGGAATGAATGCTGTAACGGATTTACCATTCTTCGTTAATTGAATTCTACAACATTTTCTTTTAGCAGAATTTGGTTGCTTCGCTTCTTTTTCAATCTTCTGAAGAACAATACCTTTAGCTTGATTTGCTCCTTTAAGAGGATCAGATTTAGCATAAAGATTGAGAGCTCTAACTTTGAATTTTCTATCTTTCCATCTAAACTTCTTTCTATTTTTTATAAATTTTTTAGCGTTATTTAATCCCATTTATTTGTTTAAGACCTTCCTTTGAGGGCGTTTTGATTTAACAACTTTTGGTGCAGATCTTTTTGGAGTCTTATCTACTTTTATGTTCTTAGATTCTTCAATTAAAACCTTTTCTTCTTTCTTATTCTCATCTAATTCTTTTTTTACATCTTCTTTTATTTTTTCTGTTTCTTTTTTAGGCTTCGTTTCTAATCCTTGTTTGAATTTCTTTTCTCTTTCTTCTCTAAGCTTCAGTTTTCGTGGCATATCTAAAAGAGAAACTTTAACAATCTCTCCTTCTCTTATTGCTTTAACTTTTATTTTTATAGGTGGTTTTTTTATACCTCTATTCCAGACCATTTCATTAACAAACCTATTTAATTTTATTTTTTTTAAATCTCTATCTCTAATTTTCATATGTCTAACTAAAAATTCTTTTATAGTTTTAATGGCCTTATTTGTTTTTTTATATCTTGGAACAACTCGTACTTTCTCCCTTAAAGGAATTACATATTCTCGTTCAACTTTTTCTTCTACTATTGTTTTTTCTTTTTTCATTTTTATTAATTATCCGAAATGAGACTTCCTCTGTTTCCTTGGTTTAATATGTAATTTTGTTCTGTTCCAAACTCTCTTATAGTGAGTCATTTGTGACGGATGAATCTTTTTCCCAACTCCAAATTTTTTAAGAACTGCCCAAACCGGAGCCCATCTTGTTTGCCTACCTTTCTTTGCAAGTTTTGTTTTTTTGAGTTCGTTTTTTATTCCCATTTATTTTGTTTTTGAATCACTAATTTCCTCAAGAAATTCTTTTCCTTTAGAAGTAAGTCTCCTCCCAGATTTTTTAACCCTCACTTCTTCAGTATTTTTAAGAAGCTCACTAAAGCCGGCTTCATCGGATTGTTTTAGAATTGTTCTTATTATTTTTCCTCCTGCCTTCATAAATCTTTCAGGTTTCATTCCTCTATTTTTTTTACTTCCATACCTTATTTTTAATCTATTCACCCCAATAATTTTTCGAATATAAATTTGTCTTAAAATACTTGCTGATCGTATATACCAAAAATCTTCTTCTCTTATTGGCCTTTCTCTTGAAGGTCCGGATTTGACAAAAGAAACCCATTCTGGTGCTTTAAATTCTGGAACTTTTTTTAGTTCTTCTGCTAATCTAAGATTAAATTCCTGTGCTTTCAAATCATAAATTGTCATAAAATAAACAGCGATTTTTCCTTTATAAAACTAATGATAAAATTCTAAGCAATATTTTTACCAATCGCTTCACTTATGTTTTTATAACCATCTTTTTTAAGAAATTCTACTAATTCTTTATTTATCTTTTTTATAATTGAAGGCCCTTCAAAAATAAGCCCCGTGACCATTTGAACCAGACTCGCTCCGTTTTTTATTTTTCTATAAGCATCTTCTCCATTAAAAACCCCCCCACAACCGACAAGTATAAACTTTCCTCCCATTTTTTTATAAATATATTTCAACATTTCATCTGATTTTTTATTTACTGGTTTTCCACTTATACCTCCTCTAAATTTTAAATTTTTATCTTTAGATAGGCCTTTTCTTTCTTTAATCAAATTACTAATTACGAAACCTGCTACAGAATATTTTTCCGCTAATAATAATATTTTATTTAATTTTTCTCTTTCTAAATCGGGAGAAATTTTTAAGAATAGGTTTTTTCGTCCCCAGACTTTTTTCAATAATTTTTCTAATAAAATTGGGTCTTCAAAACTTCTTCCATCTCCCACATTTGGGCAACTGATATTTATAGTGGTATAGCTACCAATATTTTTCATTTTGTTTAACCCTTTAAAATAATCCTCAACACTTGAAGCTCCTTTAATCGAAGAATCATTTGTTTTTGCTATGCTGATTCCGACAGGAATTCTAAATTTTTCATTCTTTATTCTTTCATAAACTCTTTCAACTCCCTGATTTACTAACCCGTAATTTACTATAATTCCTTTGTCTTTTATTATCCGATGTAATCTGGGTTTGGGATTTCCTTCACATCTATTGGCGGTTAAACTTCCGATTTCCATAAAACCAAATCCTAAATCTGGAATAAAATTGGTTAAGTATCCATTTTTATCAAAACCTGCGGCCAAACCAATTGGGTTTTTGAATTTTATTCCTAAAATTTCTTCTTCAAGAATCTTATTTTTATAAACAAAAAAAAATTTTAGAATTATAGAAAGTTTTGTAAAACTCATAAATCTTCCAAGAAAGATAGTAAAATCATGCACTCGTTCCGGATTCATTTTGAAAAGTAATTTTCTTATTTTTTTATACATTTTATTTGTTCTTAGAATCAAAATTCTTATTTAACTCCTTTCCAACCAATTTTTTTCTTTTTTAGTTTATACAATTGAATCCATTTTTCTGTAAGTGTTTTTTTGTTTTCTTGATAAATTATTCCAATCGGAATTTTTCCAGACCTTGTATTGTAGTCCCATTGTTCTGCTAATGTCAAAGCTTTTTTCTTATTTTTATTGTCTACTTCATACATAAATTCTTCTTTATGTCTTATTGATTGATTGAACACAACACAATCCTGTATGACTTCTACGAAGCTGAATCCTTTATATTTAATTGCTTTTTCTAAAATTTCTGAGGTTTGTTCAACATTCCTTCCATCTACACGAGCAATAAAACCAATGTCTGCGGCAAGTGCTATTTTTAAAGGATTGAGTGGATAATAAGGATTCCCAGTCGGGTCTGATTTATTTCTATATCCTTGTTGAGATGTTGGTGTTGATTGACCGACGGTTAAAGAAAAGTCCTGATTATCGTGAACAACCAAAGTCATATCTGCATTGAATCTTCCTGCGTGCATAAAATGTGCGATTCCTTCAGAGTAAGTTCCTCCATCCCCTCCAAAAGCAATTACTTTTAAATTTGGGTTTCCGAGGGTAATTCCCAGTGCCGTTGGGATAGCTCTTCCGTGCAGACCATAAATCCCACTCACATTTATGTAATCAAATATTTTTCCATTACACCCAATATCGGTGGTTATCGCAAAGTCTTCTTGTTTTGCCCAACCTTTTTTTATTAGGTTTTCAAAAGTCTTTTTGACACTCTCGAGAATAGAATAATTTGCACAGCCTGGGCACCAAGTCTTTTCTTCATTAGTTCCTATATTTTTCATTTTAGTTTTTTTATAATTTCTTTCTTTAATTTATCTCTAATAAATGGTCTTCCATCATATTTTAAAATTCGGTCTTTGATTTTTATTCCAGTCTTTTCTCTTATTAATCTTCCCAATTGTCCTGTAGAATTTTGTTCAACAATCAAAACCTTTTTTGCCTTTTTAATTTCTTCCCTAACTCTATTACTAAATGGTTTTAGATAAAGTATTTGTAAAAATTTTACATCTAATCCAAAAATTGCATCTAAGATCACACCCTTATTAGAACCCCAACTTATTATTAAATTCTTAGAACTTTTTTTACCATAAATTTTTACCATCTGAAATTTTTTACATTCCCTTTGAATATTTTCATATCTCTTGAGACGAGCTTCAGCATTCTTCTTTGTAATTTCTGCATTTTCTGTTGTGTTTCCAAATTCATCGTGTTCATAAGAAGAAGCTTTAACAATAGATTCTCCTGGAACTTTTCTATTTACGTTTATCTTTAGAATTTTATTCGGTTTTCTATTGAAAGAAAATTCCGATTCTGCTAAATTCTTGTCTCCCAGAATTATGGAGAGCGCGGAAAATTTCTCGCTCAAATAGAACGCTTCATTAGTTTTTTCTATCGCTTCAACGGGGTCTCCAGGAGCAATTACAATTCGGGGAAATTCTCCGTGTCCTTCTCTTAAAGCATCATTCAAATCTCCCTGAGAATTGTAAGTTGGAACGCCCGTTCCCGGCCCGGCCCTCATTGCGAAATACAAAACAAGTGGAATTTCAGACATTCCCTGAAAACTCAAACCTTCACTCATTAAATTAACTCCTCCTCCAGAACTTCCAATCATAACTTTTGCTCCGGTAAAACTTGCACCCAAAGCAGAATTGACGACGGCAATTTCGTTTTCTGGCTGAAAGACCATTAGATTATTTTTAATTTCATTTTTTGCGAGTTCATTTATAACTCCTGTTGCAGGAGTCATTGGATAAGCGATATAAAGATTTATTTTAGAATTTATTGCACCTATCGCTATTCCTTCACTTCCAGACATTTTTTTTATTTTGTTTTTTAATTTTTTAATTTTAAATTTAACTTTTTGAGAATCATAACCTTTTTCAGAGGCATTTAAAGAAGAAAGATTATTAAAACTTTTTTTAATTTCAGAGAGAAATAATTGCTTTGGGATTCCATAAATTTTTAGGAGTGCTCCTGCCATAGCTAAATTTACATTTATTCCAAAATCCATAAAGTCTTCTGAATCTATCATAATTCCTCTTTTTTTTAATTCTCTTTTGTGAATTTTTAAAGTTCTTCCATCAAGTGCCATAATCAAATCTACCTTACTTTCTATACTTCCGATTTCCTTGTCCGAAAAATTTATTACATTAAAATTATGTCCTCCCCTAATAATTGAAGGATAATCTCTATAACTAAAAGTAAAATAGCCATATTCCACGAGGACATTAGAGATTATATCAGAAATTTTGTTTATGCCTTGACCTGCACGACCGCCGATTAGAATACTTGTTTCCATTTGACCTCTTATCAAAAACCATAAAAGGTTATTTAAATAACTTTCTTTTATTTTTATTATGAAAGAGGGGTTTTGGAAAAAAGAAGAGAAGAAAATAATTTTTAGAGGAGAAAAATTAAATGTCTTCGAGAGTTGTGTTTCGAGACACAGCTTGGAGAACCCAAATAAACCCGCGTTTATTTTTGAAGATAAAAGCGGAAAAAAAGAAATTTATTCTTATGAAAGGTTAAACAGAGAAACAGGAAAGTTTGCAAATTTATTAAATAATTTAAAAATAAAAAAGAATTCCAGAATTTTTTTATTTTTACCAAAGATCCCCTTACTTTATATTGGATTTTTAGGAATTATTAGGCAAGGAAGTATAAGTATTCCCATCTTCGAGGCTTTCGAAAAAGATGGTTTAGAATTAAGACTTGTTCGAGGAAATGCGAATGTAATTTTAACAAATAAAGAATTATTTAAAAGAATTCCGAAAGACATAAAGAAGAAAATTCCTGCGTTAAAAAAAATTTTAATAATTGATTCTGAAGAATTTAAAAGCAAAATGAAAAAAGTTTCTGAAGATTTCAAGTTAGTTCTCAGAAAAAAGGAGGATGTTTGTTTTATGATATTTACTTCTTCGACCGCTGGAACGCCAATAGCGGGAGTTGAGATTCCAAATTACGGAATTGTTCAACAAGATTTTACGGCGCGGTTTTCGTTAGGATTGAAAAAAGATAGTAATTATTGGTGCACGGCACATCCAGGTTGGGTGACTGGAAGTGTCTATTCAATACTCGCGCCGTTAAGTATCGGCTGTACGATTTTTATATACACCGAACACTTTGATTCAAAAAGATGGATAAAATTTATTCTAAAAAACAAAATTTCAGTTATTTATACCGCTCCAACTGCATTAAGATTATTGAAACATGATATAAAGAAAAAAGACTTAGCGAACCTAAAAAATTTGTCCAGCGTCGGAGAAGCTTTAACAGAAACAACTTTTAATTTTTATAAAAAGTTAGGAATAAAAATAAATGATACCTATTGGCAGAGTGAAACTGGGGCGATAGTAATTGGAAATAATCCAAATTTAAAAAAGAAGGCCGGAAGTTTGGGCAAACCGATTCCAGGGATGACTGCAAAAATAAAAAAAGATATGATTCTTTTAAAGAAGGGATGGCCTTCTATGATGGTTGGAATTTATAAGCATAAAAAAATGTATGAAAATTATTTCGAAGGTAGTTGGTTCAAAACAAATGATTTGGCGAAGAAAGATAAGGAGGGTTATTTCTTTTTTAAGGCGAGAAAGGATGATATGATAAAAACATCTGGAGAGAGAGTAAGTCCAATAGAAATAGAATCTGCACTTATGAAAAATAAAGAAGTTAAAGAGGTAGCGGTTATCGGTGTCCCTGATAAAATAAAAGGACAAATAATAAAGGCGTTTGTTGTTCTTAGAAATCCTGAAAAGTTTTTAGGAGATAATAAAAAATCAAAACGTGAAAAATTGAAAGAGAGTTTAGAAAATTACGTTAAGGAAAATTATGCCGGACATTCGTATCCTAAGATAATTCAATTTTTGTCAAAGTTGCCGAAGACAAATTCTGGAAAAATAATAAGAATGAAACTCCGAGAGAAAAATTAAAATT
>CAYWQG010000013.1:0-13344 GCA_964460635.1 Candidatus Woesearchaeota archaeon
CCGTAAACATAACTTTGCATTATTTGGTTTAAAGCGGTTAAGTCTTGTTCGGAAGTAAGACGATGAGAAAGTATAATGTCTGATTGAGTCATAGCATCTATTTTTATTTGGCCGGGTTGTTGTGTTGCTAAAACAAGGGAAATGCCGGGCTCCCGTCCTTCTCTTAATAATTGAACGAGGGCATCGGTTGCGGAGCTCTTTCCTTCTTTCGGCAAAAATTCGTGTGCTTCGTCTATTATAATCCAGACTATTGGATTTTCCTTCTTTTCTTTCTCCGTTATTAAATTGAATCTTTGGGAAATCGCTCTTGCTTCTTCTCTTCTACGGGCTTCCATTCTTTCATTAAAAATTTTTCTCGAGACTAAACTTATAACTAAGGCACGAACATTAAAAGTTCCTACAGAATTATAGACGCTTAAATCTATTATACTTGTTACTCCTGCATTTATTAAGTCTTTAATTTTTGTGGCTTCGGAGGAATTTTCCGAAAAAATTCCCCAACTCTCTGCCGCTTCGAATAAACTTACTGCTGCGTTCTTCGTTTCTTTTTCACTCAGTTTGTCTTCTTTTAATTTAGAAATAATTTTTCTAATATTAAAGTCGCCCATTTTATTTAAGTTAGATATCGTCCGACTTATTAAGGTAGAGATTGGAGAAATTAAATCCAACCCGAAAGTTAAAGCCCAATCTTCCGGGTTCGTTTCTGAAACATCCAATGCAAATTTTTCATCTATTGGAATTCCTTTGTTGATGTATTCTTCATAATGAGTAAAAGGGACGAAGATTTTTGTTGGGAGTTCTTTAGTTTTTAAATCCCATTCAGATAATAATTCTTTATCTTTTTCATTCTTGAATTTCATCGTCCAGTATATTCCCATTGTATCAAAGATTATTGAAGCAATGTTTTGACCAATTTCCTCGGGTAAAGATGAGATTCCTTCTGCTATGACTCCTAATGAATAACTCTTTCCACTTCCTCTTTTTCCAGAAATAAGAATTACATGGCTTCGTGAAACGTCCAAAAAAATCTTGTTGCTCAAAGAAGTATATTCTCCCATTTTTACATAACTTTTTCCGATGTAGATGACTCCTTTTTTTCCGTATAATTTTTTATCTGCTTCATTTCTCCCGACGATTATTTCATAAGCCATATTTCTTTCTTTCTAAAGAAGTTTATAAATGTTTTATTTAATTTAATTTTTTATGTAAGATTTATATAGTTTAATTATTATGATTTTTTATGAAATTAATTCTTGTTCGTCACGGTGAGACTGAAGAAAATCTTAAAGGAATCCTTGCGGGACATTTGCCGGGAAGACTTTCTGAAAACGGGTTGAATCAAATAAGAAAAGTTGCTTTAAGGTTGAAGGATGAGAAAATAGATTTTATTTATTCCAGTGATTTGACGAGAGCCTCTGATACTGCAAAAGAAATTGCTAAATTTCATACAGAAGTCCCGATTGAATTTGTAAGAAATTTGAGAGAAAGATATCTTGGGGAATGGCAAGGTAAGAGTAGAAAAGAATTGAAATTTATGGAAGATACAAGTCCTACAAATATTTCTTTAAATGATCGTGAAAATTCACAAGAATTATTTAATCGTGCGAAGGATTTTTTAGAAAAAGTTTTATTGAAACATTCTAAAGAGGTTGTTTTATTTGTAGGTCACGATGGAATAAATCGGGCAATAATTGCGGCGATAACAAATAAAGATTTAAAGGAAATGAAATTGATTGAAAGACAACATAACACAAGTATAACCGTATTCAAAATAGACGAAGATAAGAATTACAAAACACTTCTTTTTAATTCAATTGAACATTTAAATTAATTTTGAAAGAAATATAAATGTTCAATTGGAAGACATAAGTTTATATAATCTATCTGGAGGTTCACATTATGATATTAACCGGCGAAGAAATCAGAAAACAAGTGTCTCTTGGAAAAATATATATAGAACCTTTTTTCAAAGAGAATCTGAATCCGAATAGTTATAATTTTAGATTAGGAGATAAATTAAAGATTTATACAGAGAAAGTGCTTGACTCTGCGAAGAACAATGCTTTTAAAGAAATTACGATTCCAAAAGAAGGGCTTGTGTTAGAACCTAACAAACTCTACTTGGGAAATACTATTGAAGAAATAGGATCCGATTTTTTTGTTCCAATTATGCAGGCAAGAAGTTCTTTTGGTCGACTTGGATTATATATTTATCTCAATTCTGGTTTTGGGGATCTTGGTTTTAAGAGGCGATGGACTCTCGAATTGGAAGTTGTACAACCTTTGAAAATATATCCTAATATGGAAGTTGGACAAATATCATTTTGGGAAGCTCGGGGAAAGATTATCTTATACAAAGGGAAATATAAAGATTCAATAGGTTCGGAGACTAGTAAAATCTGGAAAGAATTGGAATAATTAAGAAACTTAAATTTGAAGAACTCTTTAAAATAATTAAATATTATAATTTATTTTTTCTTCTGAAAAAACCAGAGATAAATTATTGGAATTATTCCAACAGTATTTATTATAAAAATTACGAGGAACCATATTAACTGTTTATTTTTTGCAGATTTCCATAGACCAATTCCTTTCCAAACTAATCCCCAAAGAATTAAGGGAATCAACCAAATTAAAGTTGATACGTTAAATACCATATTCAAAAGGAGGAAGGCTTGTTTATAAAATCTTTTATTTATTTTAAAGAGATAGAAAGAGAAATTTATTTAAAATTTTTAGGAACTTTTAAATAGCTCGTTTAATTTACAAAAAAATGGTGAGAGGAAAAATAAAAAAGATTGAAAGAGGCGACGGGATTCAACAGAAATATTTTTGGGCAGTTGTTAGAATTTCGGTTGGTTTCATATTTTTGTGGGCTTTTTTTGATAAGTTATTTGGACTTAGTTTTGGGACGATTCCTGCGAAAGCTTGGATAAGGGGCGGTTCTCCGACAGCAGGATTTTTGGCTCACGCAACACAAGGGCCTTTTGTTAGTATTTTTCATAGTCTTGCTTCAAGTGGTTTAGTCTCTTGGCTTTTTATGCTCGGTCTTTTATTTGTTGGTCTTACAATGATTTTAGGAATTGGAATGAGATTAGGAGCAATAGCCGGAACAGCTATGCTTTTTTTCATATGGCTTTCTCTATTACCTCCTTCCAATAATCCTTTTATGGACTACCATTGGTTTTTTGCATTTGCTTTGATAGCATCGGTTATAACCAAAGCTGGAAATTATTGCGGGTTAGGAAAATATTGGAGTTCCCTTGAAATCGTAAAGAAATATCCCATTCTGGAATAAATTTTTAATTGGAGAATCTAATGAGAAGATTTATTAAGATACTTATAAAATAATATTTAATGATAAATCTTTTTTTAATTTTGATAATTTTTTTTTTGGTTCTATTATTTATTATATTTTTCTTGTATGAGAAACATAAAAATATGAAGAAAGATGAGAAGAGATTTGATTCTAAAAAAGAGGAAATTTTTGACGATTTTGAAGAGGGGATTCATGATAAGTCTATTCCTCCAATAATAGCCAAATTTGAAGAGGAAACCGAGCGTTCAAAAAAAAATTAAGAAGATTTATTAATGTAGAATCATAAATTTTTCTATGAAAAAGCAAGTGATGTTTGTATTATTTAGTTTAGTTTTCTTAGGAAGTTTTGTTAGTGCATATTATGGAAATTCTTATGGTAGTGATTTTTCGTTTCAGAATTTATTTTATAACACAAGTCCTTCTTTTGTTTTTTCACTTTTATTTTTCTTAATTCTTTTTGTTTTTTTTAATTATTCTCTCTCGAGAGTTTTTACAGAAAACAATACAACTCCCAGAGTCATTTCTTTTTCTTTATCAACAGGAGTAATTTACTGGATGAATATTTCAAATAGTATTCCAAATTTAAATTTAGGAAGTCTCCTTTCCAATACCGAATTGCCCGGGACTTCTTTTTCCCTGATTGTTCTTCTTTTGTTTTTTGGTGTTTTAATTTATATGTTTTTTAGATTAAAAAGAACATTTTTTTTAGTCTTTGGAATTCTATTTTTGATTCTGGGGTTATTTAATGTTGTTTATGAAAGTGGAATTTCTATAATTTTGGGAATTCTTTTCATATTATTTTGGCTCCATAGAAGGAAGCGCGGTTCAAATGATTTAGGGAATGGTATGCCTTCAGAAAAATCTAATTTGAGACAGGTCTATAAGCAGGAATTAGCGGATAGAAGATATAAGGAAAAGATCAGGCAAGCTCAAATTAGAGCCAGAGCAAAGAACATCAAGGAAATAGGAAATAAAAGGAGACAAAAATAATGAGAACGGGTTGGAAGATGAAAAGAAAAACAGGATTATGAATTTCTAATTAAAACCACTTATCCAAATCTTTTTGTTTATTCTTTTCTTTTCTTTTTTCTAATTTTTTTAATTGGTTTTCAATTCTCTCTAAAGAGAAACTATGCTTTCTCACTAAAATTTCTTTTATTTTTTCTTCATTTAATTTTTTAAAATCAAATTCAAAATTTTTAACTTCCGGACGATGGAATAGTTCAAAAATTTCCTGCCAGTCAAATCTTTCTTTTTCAGGTAAACTTAGAAGTTGTTCTTCTACACTTTTGAAAATGAGAACTGGTTGCTGGTATTGTTGAACAATTTCAAGGGCTCTCTTTTGTCCTATACCTGGAATTCCTTTCGGGTTATAATCTGTTCCGACGAGAATTCCTAAACAGATTAGTTGATCTAAATTTATTTCAAGGTGATTTAAAACCTGACTTAGTTCTATTAGTTCCGGATAAACTTCTTTAAAACCATTGAAAGTTTTTCTTTTTTTTGAAAGCGTTAAGTTTCTTATGAGTCTTTTCGCTCCAAATAAAAGACTATCATAATCCTGACTTGCACTTGCATAGACTTCTCTTTTTATTTTTGAGAGATAAGCCGCTTCGGATTCTCCCTCTCCCGGAGCTTGAATAACTGCAATTCCCATCGCTTCTAAAAGTTCTTTACTTTCTGAAATCATCTCCTCATCCAATCGAATCAACTGGCTGGCGTAACTTTTCATTCCGGAAAAATCTTTTACACTTTTAGCTTTCTCATATTTTTCTTTAGAATTTCTTCTCGATTCCTCTCTCTTTTCATGTATTTTAAATTTTAATTTTGGGGGCTTTCCATCAAAAATATAAACTAATTTTATTCCTCGTGATAATAAAGAAATATTTCTATAAAAAATTCCTGAGAGGTGGCTCGTGATTCTTCCTTCTTCGTCTGAAAGAGGCGTTCCGTCGTATTGTCTTATACTTGATAAGAATTGGTACAAACTATTGAAAGCATCAACACAGAGTAATTTATCTTGAAGCTCTGAAAGTTCTATTTCTTTTCTTGGAATTATATCTTTTATACTCAAACCCATTGAATTCTAAGGAATTAAAAATATAAATAATTATCTAAATCTACTTTTAGATACAAAAGCTATTCTAAGGGCGTTCCGCTCATTCGGCTTCCGTTTTTTTTCAAAGAACCTCCAAGTTCAGTTGGTAATCTTGAAAAAGTTGTTCCAAAAGTTTCATAATTTATCTGTGGAAGTACATCTCCTCCGTAAGAAAAATAGTTTTGTTGAAGGCCCATTGCTTGATCCCAATAAGGTCCCTGAGCTCCGGAATAGAAAGATGCTCCGAGGGCTTTTAGGTTCATTTTGTAAGGAGAATAGCCGAACTGTTGGACGAAACCTCCAGCTTCTACAACTCCTCTTCCCTTAAAACCTTTCTTTTTTAATTCTTCAAAAAATAATTTGAATGGGACATTTCCTGATCCGGCAGGAAGGTGGCTGTCAGAATAACCAAAATTGTCTGTGAGATGAACATGTTTTACATATTTAGAAATTGCCTGAAATTCTTTTAATAAATCTTTATCCTTAAAATTATTTTTTTTGGCAAGATTTAAATGCCCTACATCAAAAGTAATTCCTAACATTTTTTCTGCTCCTTTTTTTGCTTCTCTTTCAGAATAACCAGAGTTCATTGCTTTTTCAATAAATTTATTGCGAGAGTCTTCTAAAAGGTTTGACATTGCCGGCAGGTTATTTTTATTTTTTCCCATTGAGAACCCCATTCCTGGATAAATATTTTCTATACTAATAATTGGAGCTTTTTCTTTGTATTTTTCAAAAGAATAGAGTGCAATGTTTGAGAATGTTTCTGCAGATTTTCCAATTGCGAATTCTTCCATCGGTGCGTAGAGTTGAGGGCCGACTTCTCTCAAAGAGATAATTATTTTTTGAATCGCCTCTGAGTTTCTTGTAACGACTGGGAGCTTAGGATCAATAAGATCTTTTCTAAAATTTTCAGATATTTTTATTAATTCCTTCCTTTGATTTTTGTCTCCTAGTTTATAGGCTTTCTCAAAGAGAGTGTCTAAATGGAGTTTTATGTTTTGTAAATTAATTCCTGCAATCTGTACTTTTCTGTAAGATTGATAATACCCAGGATAGGTTTCTCTTAGAGTTTCTATATCGACCTTTCCTTCATCTATTTTTTTCCTCTCTTCAGAAGCTCCTTCTATATAAGCTTCGTTTGTGCCTAAAATATCATCGACTTTTCCTTTTTTATCCATAAGGAGTTGTGATAAAGAGTCTTCCCAACTTGCTCCATTAAGGGCTTCTAATCTTTCTTCTGGGAATATTGTACTACCTTGTTTTAGTTCTTCTTCGGTTTGTCCTAAATGATATCTTTTTTCTTTTGTTAATAAGTTCACAATCTTTCCGGAATCTCTATCAACAACGACTAATTTTTTTATTTTTTTTCCTTCAGGAGTCATTTCGAATTCCGTCCCTGGGAGATTTGAGGCATGAATTGTAATCGGAACGGTGTCATTTTTTTTACTCCAAGTTTCACTTGCTTTATCAACGATAGATTCAAATTCTCTTTCTACTGATTTTCGTTCTGATTCGTCCCATCCATCCTGAGTCATCCCTGAAGGTTCTATTAAAGGGGCGTGTATAGAAATCTTTGCTCCGGACAATTTAGCCATTCGGTTTATTTCTTTAAAATGTTCTTTAGGAATCTGGTCAAAAACTTCTGACTTAATTGCTCCTATTTCTATTGGAATAATTCCCTGTCTTAAGAGCGAAGAGACTTCTTTTATTTGGTTTGCAGTCATAGGATTCGTTGGAGCTCCAATATTACTTGCTTTCCAATTATATCCTCCAACTAAACCTCTTTCAGATCCTTTAAAAGAAGAAAGTCCTCCTTGGTAAATTTCTTTTATCTCGTAATTTGACATCTTGTTTTATAGGTTAAATTCTTTATATAGTTTTTTCTTTTTTTCTGCTTCAAAAGCGAATTTTATTTTTGTAGTTTCTTCCTCCGAAGAGAAACTATAATCTTCCAAAAGATTTCCCTCGTTTTCTGAATAAAAATTAGGCTTTTTTTTATCTTGAATAAATTTCTGACGTTGATAAGTTAGTCTCTCCATAGAAGAATTATTTTCGTAAATATTTTCTTCTTCCTTTTTTTGACTTAAGGGATTTACTTCACTTTTTATTCCATAAAATTTTCCTTCTTTAGAATTTTCATAAATCTCTTTTTGTTTGTCAAATGAGAAATTAGTTTTTATATTAAAAGATTCTTCCTTTGATAAAACAACTTCTTTTAATTTTTTAGTTTTTTCAAAAAGCTTTATTTTATTCTTTTGAGGTTCTGGCTCTTCTTTTTCTAATTTTTTTTCTAAAAATCTTTCTAATTTTTCTTTATCTAATTCTTTGAAAAAGTTTTTAGTTTCTTGTTTTACTAGAGTTTTTCCTTTTTTAGAAAGTTGAAATTCTTTTTTCCTTAGAAGGTTTTCTAAATCTTTTTCCTTTGAAGACATTTTTAAAATGAGTGTAAATCTTAAGTATAACTTGGCATTCCGTGAGCTTTTTTGTATATGTCAAAAAGGTTGAATGCAGTTTCGTTCGCAGTTTCTGCAGCAACTTTTCGAAGATGTGTTTTTTCAACCCAATTATCTTTTTTTATTGTTGAATTTTTTTTAGGTGCGATTTTTTTAGTTTTTTTCTCGTAGTTTCCGAAGAGAGCAAGAAAGGGATTAGATTTATCTGGTATCTTTTCTGCTTCTTTTTCTTCTTTATCATCGAGGAAAGAATCTATATCCTCCTGCAAACTTTTTAAACCACTTGTAGATCCTTCGACTAATTTTAAGACATCCTCTAAATCTGATTTGTTCAACTCTTTTTTTACTAAATCTAATTCTTCTTTATTCAGAGCATAAGCTTTGAAAGTTATTTCTGCTCTCCCTCCAAATGCATAATGGGATTGTTGTATTTTCTGGGGAATTCCCCGGAACCTCAAATCTACGACGATGCAACTATAATAATCTCTGTGGATTTTTAAATTGGAAACTTCCGAAGGGAGAGAAATCTTTTTCGTGCTTAAAAGTGTGAGTTCTAACAAAAGAGTATTAAAAATATTTACTAATTCTGGGTTTTGTGTCTGCTCTTTCTGTTGCAGATTCGTTGCAGCCAGAAGATAAGGTTTTGCCCATTTCGAATAAAGCTTTAAACTATTTACCTGACTTTTCAAATAATCTTTTTCCATATTGTATCTGTTCTTTATCTCTTTTCCTGATTGCTTCACCCAAATATTGAATTCTAAAATTCTTGGTTTCAATATTCGTTTTACCGTTTCATTTAAATCTATTTCATTTCCATCTTCATCTTTTAATTTTTCGTCCTTCGTAATTAAGAAAGCATCGATTAAGGTTCCAAAACCTGCCTGTCCGAAAGTCATCGCCTTTATACTTGAGTTTCCTTTGTTTATATCTACCTTGTCCATCCAAAGTTGTTTCAAAGACAGACTTGCGGCTGAACTTTTTTTAGGATTTTTTAAGTCCTCGTAGAGTTTTAACCGTTCTCTTAATTCTTTTAAATCATAGGTTAAGTTTAAGACGCTTCTTGAGACGGCATTTACATCTCCGAGTAGTTTTATCCCTTGCTGTTGCATTATTGTTGCCCTTTGACCGAGTTCCGAAAAATGTCCGGAGCCAGGAGAAGAGGAAAAGCTATCTATGACTTTTTTCGTATCAAGTTTCATATCGTTCATTAAATCTAATATAAAAAAATAATTCGGCTCAAGAGATTCCGACGGAGAATCATAAATAAGCGAATATTTTGCCTCAAATCCCTCTCTTGAATTATTATAAACATCTTTCTTAATGTCGCCTTTTGTATCAAAAACTAAAGCGTTAGCTTTTATTTTATCTGCTGGGATGTCTTTTGCAGAACCATATATTTTTAATAATTCTTTCCAATTTAAAGCATAAAGTTCAGGATTTACTTTTGCGATTATTTGATAAATTGAGGCCATAGTTTTAATATAAAAAGCCTCTTAAAAAAGGTTTCTAAAATTTGAGTCGTAGGCAAATATCTTTTTTAGATAGATTTTTAACTTTCTTCTTCATAAATTAACTATTTAAAATCAGTTTTAAAAATTGAATATCCTCTAAAAGAAAATGAAAAAAATATTATGGAATCCCTTAAAGATAATCTGGCTTGTCGTTGGAATATTAATATTTCTATGGACTTTGTTGTGGTTTATAGAGATTCATTCATTTCAGGATTTTAGTGTTTTGTTTGGAATAATTCTTTTTGTTTGGGGTTTAATTTTTTTGGGAGTTTATATTGTGATTACTTTTCTTTTCTTCCTGATTCGGTGGATTACTAATAAATTAAAAAAAAGAAATTATTGGAAAACGAGAAGATAATTTTATTTTTTACCTATTTAGGTGGCTTTAACTTTACAGCTCATATAAAAGTAATCTTTATAAATTAAAGAAACAGTTGTTTAATAAGTAAAATGAAAAAAACTATTCGAAAGGTTTCTTCTAAAAAAAGGGCGACCAGAAAATCTGGTAAGGAAAGCTTGAATTCGCTTCTGATAGAGAATTTCGTTTCTTTGCAGGAAGTTTTGACTGAACTTTCTGGAAAATTTGGAGGATTGGCGAAGGAGATTTCTGAATTGTTGAAGATTTTTGAACTTTCAGCGAGGGATCTTGCGAGAAAAGAAACCATTCCTAGACAAGATATTGGAGAGCAGAAAGTTTTAGTTAATAAGTTGAATACACTTTTGGAACAAAATAAGATAATTGCTCAAGGGTTAACTTTGATTCACGAGAAAATTCCTGAATCTGATTCTTTTCAGGAGGCTCCGGAACAAATTAATTTTCAGAATTATAAAAAATCCATTCCAATTAAACCATCTCCTCCAAAGGAAATTCCCGTACCAATAGAATCTAAAAAAAATCTGGATCGTGAAGTTCCACAATTTAAAAAAATTATTTAGGAGATGAGTTCATATAATTTTTCAGGAAGAAAGGAAATTAAAAAAAAGAATTCTATTTTTTCTTTTGAGAAATCTTTTCTTTTGACATTTACTAAAGGGTTGATTGAAAATTATGGGCCAGGAGAATTCTTCAAATTGAAAGAGTTTGTGTTCAAAGCGCAGAATAGAGAAGTTGAGATTAAAAGTCAAAGAGTTGAAAATATAAGGGAAAGGATTAGAAGTAATGAGCTGGAAATGTCAATAATTGGTAGAAATCTTTCTTCTTTCGAAAAGATTCAACCAAAGAGAAATGAAATTAAAAGTGAGGAGTCTTCTAGAAAGAAAATTCCTTTTGATCTTTTTAATCTTAATAGGAATATGAAATTTAAACAACTTAATCTTCCCTCTCAATTTGATTATTTGAAACCTATTATTCAGAATCGAAAGATTGATTTAGGTAAAATAAATTCTTTATTGAATAATCCTCAGGTTCAAGAAGTAGAATCGAACGGGGTTGGGACTTCTTTGATTGTTCGGGGGAGTATGGGTGCTAAAAAAGTTAATTTTGCTCTGACAAAGGATGAAATTAAAAAAATAGTTGATAGTTTTTCCGAGAGAACAAAGATACCTATACAGGAAGGTTTTAATAGAATTGTTTTTGGAAATCTTTTATTGGTTTCGGTGTCTTCAGAATTATTAGGACAAAGATTTGTGATTAAGAAACTAAGAAACAATTCCCCATTACTAAGAAGATAATTTTTTAATCTGAAATTTCAATTATTTTCTTTTTAGAATTAAGTCCGGATATTATTTTTATGTTTTTTTGAAAAGACTTTTTCAAAATTTTTTTTAATTTAAGATTTGCTTTATTTTTAAGAGGTTTTTCTTTAATCCAAATTTCTAATTTATTTTCTCCTGATTTTTCGATTTTTTCTTGTGAAGAATTTGTATGAATTTTTACACTGATTTTCATTCTTTAATATCTACAAATTCTGCGTTGGTTATTTCTTTCAAGAAAGGAGGTGTCAATTTGAAGATTGAAAATGACCCTCCGGCAGAAGCCCAAATTTCTTTTAGATTTAAGAGTTCTTCATCTAAATAAATTTTTAATGGGATCTTATAACCAATTGGCGGAACACCTCCAATTATAAATCCGGTTTTTTCCTTTATGAAATCTGCACTGGCTTTTTTTATTGGTTCTCCTAAAAGTGCGGAAACTTTCTTTTCATTTATTCTATTTGATCCGCACGCGATTACAAGAATTATTTCTTCAGATTTTTTTCCTTTGAAAACTATCGATTTTGCTATTTGATTTAGATTACACCCGAGGGCATTTGCCGCTTCTTTGGAGGTTCTCGTCGAGTCGGGAAGTTCTAAGATTGGTTCAGAGTATCCTTTTGTTGCGAGGGCGTCTATTACTCTTTGTATATTTATTGTTACCATTTAACGAATTATTATTTCTAAAGCATCTCTGTTTTTAAGAATATAGTTTTTTCCCAAAGCACGTTTGGTTCTTGCGTCTATTGCTTTTATGAAATTTTTTCCAAAATCTGTATGAAGATAATATGCAAAATCTAAGGCGGTTGAGCCTTCGGGCAACAGAAAACAATCTGGGAGTATGTTTCCCTTGCTGTCTTCAAGTTTATTCGCCGAGGCGGGGAAGATTGCTATCTGATTTGCCAGAACAAAAATTGCATAATTTAAGACTGCTTGAATTCCAGTTCCTTCCTCGAATCGGTCGAGTATATTTTCCTTTATTTTATTTAGTGCTTTTTCCTGTTTTTCATTTAATTTTTTTAAAATTTTAAAATCTCTTTCTCCAGGAATATATTTTATAAGTTCTTTTTTTGCAGCAGTTCTCAAGGCGAGTTCGGAATCGGCGGAACAAGGGATTATTTTTAAAGATGGAAATTCTTTTTTTAATTTTTTATAATTCTTTTCTCCCTCTTCCAAGTCAATTTTATTTGCTGCAATTACCATTGGTTTACTTATTTTTCTTAATTCACCTGAGAAAAGTTTCAAGTCTTTTTCAGTCCAAGTATTTATTCTTTCGGGAAAATTAAATTTTCGTAAGATTTCTTTTACTTCTATTTCCTTTACTTTTAATCCGGAGAATTGTTTTGCAACGCTTTCGGAGAACTTTAATTTTTCAGCATCTACTTTCTTCGAAAATGTTTTCCAAGCTTTTAAGAAAATATTATAATACCATTTATTTAATTCATCTTCCAGAAAAGTTATGTCTTCTGCGGGGTTGTGGTCTTTTGTTAGTTTTCCTAAGATGTCTGTTGTTCCGGACACATCAATTATGTGAATAAAAATATCTGCGGTCCTTAAATCTTCGAGGAATTGATTTCCCAATCCTTTTCCTTCAGAGGATCCTGGGACTAATCCTGCCACATCTAAGAGATCTATTGGTACGAATCTTTTGTGTTCGATACAGAACCCGTGGGATGGGTTGCATTGAGTCTTTAATTCTTTGTCTATACATTCTACTTTGACGTATCCTATTCCGTGATTTGGTTTTATTGTTGTGAAAGGATAAGAAGCGATATCTACTTCTGATAAAGTTGCGGCTTTAAAAAAAGTGCTTTTTCCTACAGATGGTTTTCCGACTAAACCGATTAGCATAGAAAATTAATAAAATAAGATTATTTAAATTGAGGCTTTTAGTATTTTTAGAGGTAATGTTTTGGATAACTGAAACATTTATAAACTTTTTATCCTCTTTTTGAATATGAAAAAGGTGAGAACGATTGGATTTTTGAAAGTTTCTATAACAAATAGGGGAATTTATACTTTGTCTTTGCTTGCGCTCGCGGTAATTTTGGCAATTTTGGTTTATGCAATTGCTCCCGGTTCTCCACTTGTTCCCGGAGAAACGCCAAACCCAGGACATCCTCCAAGCGAACTTGGAATTCCTTCTCCTTGTGCCTCTGGTCAATTTTTAGAATACAAGAATAAAGGTTGGGTTTGTGGAAGTAGTGGAAGTAGTAGTCTTTGGGGAAAGAGTGGAAGTAATATTTTTTATAATTCTGGTAATGTAGG
>CAYWQG010000014.1:0-7227 GCA_964460635.1 Candidatus Woesearchaeota archaeon
GAAGATAAGAAAATTCTCAAACAAACTTCTTTGGTAATGGGGGGATTTTTTATTTGGTCTTTCTTAAACCAAATAATTCCGAAAGGTTTATCAGGAATGATTTATCTCTACATAGGATTATCTCTTTTAATCTTTGGACTTAATTTGAAACTAAAAAAGAAAAAAGTAATTTCAATAGTAATTCTCATAGGATTTATCCTCCTCGGAATTTACTTCCTTCTATCTTGGCTCTCCTTATAAAAATCTCCTATCCATCTCGTTATTAACTAAGGTTATAGTCTGAGAAGCAAAATAAATTTTTGGCCCGACCGAAACTTTTATCATTTCTTTTTTTATTCTTTTCATTTCTTTTAAAGGGAGACCATCTTGATCCCCCAATATAAAAACAGAATTTTCTAAATTTTCAATCTCCCTTATATCTTCCCCTTTCTTATCTAAGACGAAAATCTTTTTTCCCTCCTCAAGAAATCCCTGAATAATCTTTAAAAGACTTTTCTTCTCAACAAAAACCTTCGGAAAAACTTCTCTTCGTTCCCCCTTCCGATATTTATATAAAACTTTTTTTATCAAACTAACAATATCTTTCTTACTGACATTTAATTCCGGCGTCAATTGAATTTCAATATGTTTCGGAGGATCTGGTTGTCCGTAGAAAATAAAATGTAATTTAACATCCTCCCGAAATTTATGAGAAATAAAAAATGAATTTATAAAAGTATGAATCGCGATATCCATCCTCCCTGCTTTCATCAAATCTTTAAAATTACCCGTCGTTACCGCGTGCGCAGAAAAATAAATATACTCTCTCATAAAGAGAATTAAATAAATAACATTTTAAATCTTCTTAATATGGACCTGCCGTGAATCGAACACGGGTCTCTTCCCTGCGAAGGAAGTATATTACCACTTTACTACAGGCCCAACTCAACTTATCGGTTGCATCGTAAATTCAGACCGCGCAAACAAGTTCCCTTCTTTTAAAACTTTAAAAATCCCTATGAATTCATTTTCTGAAAATACAACTAACTCTCGTTCTTTTTCATAATTCAAAAATTCTTTTCTCACAACTTCATCCTCGTGAATTGGCGAACCGTGAAAAATCCGCCCGACACAATCTTTTTTTATTTCAATCACAGAAAACAATTCAGAAACAACCTCTGCAGGTATAATAATTTCTCTTAACAATCTTTCATTTCCTCTCTTATATTCATCAACTGCTTTTTCAAATACATAGAGTGTCGTCAATGGCCTTTCCTTCTCAGACTCCTTGAAAATTCCTGCATTAGTTCTCCGAAGTTCCAACATGTGTGCCCCAATATCTAAATCCTTTCCTAAATCATCAATTAATTTTCTTATATAAGTACCTCCTTGACATCTAACTTTGAATAAAATATCTTTTCCTTTTTTCTCAAGCAAATCAAAAAAGTAAATTCTCCGCACGCGATTCTGTCGCTTAACTCTCGACCGAACGGGAGGCATTTGAATAATGTCTCCTAAAAATTTTTCTTCTATTTTCTTTTTAATAATATCCAAACTTACATCCTCGTGTATTCTCATAATCCCCACATATTCTTTATCTTCTCCTAAAAAAAATCCAGTTAATTTACATGCCCGATTCAAAGCAATTGGGAGAATTCCTGTAACTTTTGGATCAAGGGTTCCAAAATGAGAAGTCTTCCTCAAGCCAAGTTTCTTTCTAACAAAATCAGAAACGTCAAAGGAAGTCGGGCCCGAAGATTTATCAATATTCAAAATTCCAAATTCTAAAAGTTCCCCTAAAGATTTTTTCTTTTTAATATATTCAATATTTATTTCCATAAAACAAAAAAGAAAAAACTCTTTTAAAATCATTCGGATTAAAATCATTCTTAAAAGTAAAAAGACTAAACTATCCTAAATTCTTTTCCAAAAAACTCTTTCACTATTTTTTGCATTTCCAATAATCGCACTTTATTACGCCCAATAAGTATCGCTTTATCTTCTCCTTTCGCACTCAAAATAATCTTGTCACCATCTAAATATACTTCTTCGAAAACAATTGGAGAAGTTACCGCTTTCAAAAAATCTTCAAACCCCTCCTCTGAAGGGGACATTATAACTTTTATTCTCTTAGAAAATATTTTACTTAGTTTCCTCAGATTTTCCGCATCCCTCCCAATCGCCTTAAAAATTTCCTTCTTCTTAACACAAAAAAAGAAAGTTCTATTATATTCAAAATAAGAAATTGGACGAACTTTAGAAATTTTTTCAAAAAGATTTAAGTGTCTCAAATCCTCCATACTTATATTTTTTACAGAAACTATTTTCATTTAACTTTCAAATCATCTAAAACTTTTTTCTTCGGTTTTTTCTTCTCAGATTCCTTTTTACTTAATTTACCTATAACTTTAACAAAGAGACCTGGAAGGCCAGTTCCTATCGGCACCGGTTGATTGAGCACTATGTTTTCTATAACTCCTCTCAAATTATCTTTCTCTCCGCTAATCGTAGCAGACACAAATTGAGGAATTGGAGTTTCAAAAGCAGCTCTTGAAAGAATAGAATCCTTCAAAGATATAATTCCTCCACGGGTCACACCTTTTACTTCACCAGAAAAAGTTATCACATCTGCAGCAAATTTTAAATGTCTCTTATCTATTTCTAAACCTTGGCTGTTAAGAACAGAATGTATCTCTTCAATTAAAACTGCTCTCGCAACT
Source organism: Candidatus Woesearchaeota archaeon (assembly GCA_964460635.1). GTDB lineage: Archaea > Nanobdellota > Nanobdellia > Pacearchaeales > GW2011-AR1 > CAYWQG01. The sequence goes on from CAYWQG010000014.1 coordinate 2,700, forward strand.
TCTATGCCCAAAATTGATGCTACCTCATAGAAATCATTAGAATAAGTCCTATCTTTATCAACACCCTTCATCTCTAAAATATCTTTCAGATTATTACCAAGGGTATAAACAAAGAAATTTCCCTTATCTTCAACGACAAGAACTTCTTCAACTCCCTTGATTCCAGAAACTTTGGATTTCTTAAGCTTCTCTTTCATAAGATAAATCTCTTTAAAGTTTAAATTTGATAAATTTATTTTCAAAAGATTTCCTTTTTCTTTTACTTTAAACTTAAGATCTTCTAAACTTTTTATGATACTTGGAAGGGATTTATGTGAACTCCTTAAAGCACTTTCATTAATTTTAACTTCAAGTATCTTTCCTGCAAAATCTATACTTATCTCCGAAGAAAGCTCCCCGACAGTTACCATCTTCATTTTTTCAGCCAGAATCTTTGCACTTTTCCGATCATTATGTTCTTTATCCATAGCAATTTTCATCTGAGGTGAAGAGGGAATTTTTTTAGCATTAAAAATTTCTATTATTCTTGGAAGTCCAGAAGTTATCTGCATTTTAGAAACCCCTGCCATATGGAAAACATTCAAGGCCATTTGAGTTGAAGGTTCCCCGAATGATTGGGCAGTTATAAGTCCAATAGATTCTCCAGGAGTCACGTCTGTTCCTTTATGAAGTTCAGAAACATCTTTCCCATCATCCCCATATTTGAATTGAACTATTCTTCCGGCACTATCACGCACAGTTCCATCATACTCAACTTTTATATCCTCAAAAGCATTTGCTAATCTTCTATACAAATAACCCGATTTTGCGGTTCTTATAGCAGTATCTGTAAGTGCATCTCTTCCAGTCATAGCTCCAAAGAAAAATTCATCAGGTTGAAGACCTTTGTTATAAGAACTTTTTATAAACCCTCTAGACCGAGGAGATAATTCTCCTCTCCTAAAGAATGATAAAGTTCTCTTCGTATAACCCATCTTTATTCTTGTTCCCCAAAGTGCCTGTTGTCCAACACAGCAAGCCATCATAGCAACCTTCAAAAGATTTCCTCCTCCTCCAGATTTAATCATATTATCGATCGGAGAGCCCTCCAAAATTTCTGCCTTTACAATTTTCCCAACAAGAGTAGGGACATTATTAAGAACCTGAAGTATTTTCAGTTCTCTTGTCTCTTCCAAACTCTTACCCGGCAACCGATCTAATTTTCCGTGATTATAAGTTTCTATAATTTTTTCAGTTTCTTTCTCTGCCTCTGCAATTATTAATTTTGTTTTGTCTAAAACTTTTTCACTTAATGTAAGATCCTTAATGGATAAACTTATTCCCCTATCATACATATACAATCTTCCCAAATCAAAAAACTCTTTAATGATTTTCATCGTTTTTGTTCTGGTTTCATTCTTATCAATTTCTTTGATTAATTCTCCTCCTTCATTACCTACAGAATCCTGATTAAGAAAACCACTTATAATCTTTCCATCTTTTATTTTTATAGTATCATTTTCAAAATCTATCTTTGGCAAAATCTCTGAAATAAACTCTTTCCCAGAAACTCCTCTTTTAGAAATATATTTATCTGAACCAATCTTATATAACAAATCATTTGCATATTCTTTTGAAAGATTATTTAAACTTAATAAATAATTCCCAGTTATAGAATCATCGAGACAGCCTATTACATTATCATTGATTTTATGAGACATTAAATTTTTATCAACATTGAGTAAAATTTTTGCTTCTGCTCTTGCCTCTTCTGTTTGTAAAGAATGTATATTCATTTCATCTCCATCATAATCTGCATTATAAGGTAAAGTTACTGCCGGATGTAATCTAAGTATTCTTCCTGGAAGAACTTTAACAAAATGTGCCATTAAACTACCGCTATGCAAACTTGGATACCGATTGAAAAGAACTATATCTCCGTCAACCAAATGTCGACTAACACTATACCCAGGTTCAAGTTCCTCAAGAATTTCTTCTTTTAATTCAGGAGTTATCTTTTTCTTTCGTCCATCAGACCTCGTAATATAATTCGCTCCAGGATATACAGCGCCATTCTCTATGAATTTTTTCAATTTCTTTATGTTCAATTCATTAACTTCTTCACTCACTGTAACAATTTTAGCAAGATATTCCGGAACACCAACCTCATTTAAATTCATATTAACTTCTGGCCCTACAACTGTTCTGGCAGAATAATTGACTCTTTTCCCTGTAAGATTTTTCCTTATGAGTCCTCCTTTGCTTTTTATCTTTTCTGTTATTGTTTTAAGTGGCTGACCACTTCTATGCCTCGCGGGAGGTATACTAGCAATGCTATTATCAAAGAAAGTAGTAATATGGAACTGTAACAAATCCCAAAGCTCCTCTATTATAACCTCTGGAGCCCCCGCATTCAAATTCTCCCATAATCTTTGATTCGCCCGAACTATATCTGAAAGTTTATGAGTCAGATCATCTTCGCTTTTCTCCCCAGATTCTAAAACAATGCTCGGCCTTATAACTGTCGAAGGAACTAAAAATAAAGTTAAGATGGCCCACTCCGGACGGAAAGAAACCCCCGGATTAATCCCGACAATTTTTAATTCTTCATCTTTAATATTAACTAAAATTCTCCTTATCTCAGAGGGAGTTAATCTTTCCTTATTAATATAAAAATTAGTTGGTTTTTCTAATTTAACATCGCTGTGAGGAACAGAACAAAGGGGACACTTCTTTGCACTTCTAGCTTTCTTAAGTAAATCCTTACCTTTATATTTTTCTTTATCTTTTTCACTCGCAAGTAAACTTCCGCATTCATGACAAAAACCTCTAAGTAAAGAATGAATGGTAGAAATATATTTTATGTGGATTATAGGTCTCGCAAGTTCTATATGCCCTGGATGACCTAAGTCCTCTTTTATTCTTCCACCACAAGTTCTACATCTCATCCCTGGACTAACCGTTCCCAACCTTAAGTCCATAAGTCCTCCATCCACTGGATAACCGTCTATATCATAAAGTTCAGGAGTTACTATCTTCGCGACCGAAATCTTCTTAATTTTTTCAGGACTCAAAAGAGAGAATCCTATTCTACTAATTTTTTTTCTTATTCTTTCCATTATTCATATTTGCTCTTTAATTCAAAAGAGGTATTTATACCTAACGCCCTTAGATATTCCATTAAAAGTTTAAATGCATAAGAGATTTCCACCCAATCAAATTCACTAGAATTACAAGAAGAACAAATTATTTTCTTTTTAATTCTATCTTCTATAGCAACCTCTCCACATTTTCTACAAATCGGAAGACGAACATTATCTGAACTTTATCTTTCTTTCAATAAAAGCGAAGCTCCATGTGAAATTATTGCTTGTTGTTCCATCTCTCCAAGTTTCATAGCACCACCATGAGCCCTCCCTCCAATAGGCTGTCTCGTCAACAATTCTATTTTTCCTGAAGCTCTTCCGTGAATTTTATTTTTAACCATATATTTTAATTTTTGATAATACAAAGAACCAACAAAAATTTTTACTTCCATTTGTTTTCCAGTAATACCATCAAACATAGTTTCCTTACCACTTGGTTCAAATCCTAACTTTAATAAATCATCTTCCAACTCTTCCTGAGGGGTTCCAGAAAAAGCACTCCCGTCAACAATTTCTCCTTTCAAAGAACCAACTTTACCTGCAAGCGAATCCAAAAGATAACCAACAGTCATACGGCTCGGAAGTCCATGAGGATTAAAAAGTATATCTGGTTTTATTCCTCTTGAAGTAAATGGAACATCAACTTCTGGAATTATATAACCAACCGTACCTTTCTGACCTTGAGAAGTTTCGAACTTATCCCCCAATTCCGGAACTCTCGAATCCCTCGTCCTTACCTGAATTAATTTATTCCTTTCTAAATCCTCGGTTATAAAAACATTGTCTATAATTCCTTCTTCCTCCTGTCTCAAAGAAATGCTCGACTCCTTCTTTGATTGAACAGAAATTTCTCTCTCTTCCGAAAAGAATTTAGGAGGAGAAATTTTTCCAATTAGAACATCTCCTTCGTTAACTTCGGCTTCTGGTTCAATGATACCATCTTCTCCGAGAAGTCTATAATCTTTTTCAATTTTATATCCCGAAACATCTTTATTAGGAATTTTAATCTCATCTCTCAATCCTCCAATATAATTAACTTCTAACGCTTTGTATGGTCTAAAATAAGAACTTCTACCAACTCCCCTATCCAAACTTCCTTTATTAAGAACTAAAGAATCCTGCATATTATATCCCTTGTATGTCATTACACCAACGACTAAATTCTGACCAGAAGGATAAACATCTAAAGAATCATAAACAAAACTTCGGACTATTGGCTTTTGAGGGTAATGTAAAATACTTACATCAGTATCCAAACGAGAAGGGTAACTTACATTGTAAATTCCTAAGGCCTGTTTTTGGGCCTTACTTCCTCTGTTCAACCTCGAGGACTGGTTATGATTTGCATAAGGAACTAAACTCGTAACAATTCCAAATAAATCAATCGGATCAATTTCTAAATG
>CAYWQG010000014.1:7327-11377 GCA_964460635.1 Candidatus Woesearchaeota archaeon
AGCCCTCGCCTTGACATTTTCCTGCTCACTCAAAAGCATACTTGAAACCCTCTGTAACTGAGACAAAATTGCAAGATAATTTGTCTTATCCATATTTTGTGTTACTCCTTTCTTTCCACCAACCCAACTTCCCGTTGCAATAGCAGATTTTACTCTTTGAGTAAATAAAGTGGATTTCGCAATTATTCTTATTGAATAATTCTTTCTCCTCTTAAAAGATTTCTTCAAAGAATATTTTATATCTCTTACAAGAATTGTTAAATTAACACTAAGTAAACTCGCAAGTAAATCCCCCGAAAGTCTTACTCGCTTGCTCGAATAATGATCCTTCTCTGTTTCTAAAGCAGGGTTCTTTTTAACCCTCAATAATTGTTTCAATAACTTACAAAGCGTTTTTGCCTTATCCAAATCATAACCTTCCCCTTTACCTATGTGTGGTAATAAATAAGAGTCCAATCTTTTTTTAACCGAGAATAAGATATAATCTTCTTCTCCCTGTATTCTTAAAACTTTTCCCAATTCCATTAAAGCATCTTTCTTTGAACCAATACTAGAATATTCATAAAGATTAACTACAAAATCTTCTGTCTCTTCCCCGACGGCTCGGGCAATTTCATTTTCTTTTACAAGTCCAAGAGCTTTTAAAACTAAAATCAATGGAACGTCTCTCACCCGACTAAAACTAATCTTAAAAATCCCTTCGTTCGTTTCAGTGATTGTATTTGGAATACGATAAGAACCTCTGGAAGAAAAAACTCTCAACTGAAATTCTCCTTTTTTATCTCTCTCTATAAATGGTTGATTTTCTGCCAAATCCTCAGTCATAATCATAATCCTTTCTTTCCCATTTATTATAAAGTAACCTCCAGGGTCGAGGGGATCTTCATAATTCTCTATTAACTCTTCCTTCGAAAGACCATAAGTATTACAAACTTTACTCCTAACTAAAACCGGAATCTCTCCAATCTCAACCACTTTAGAATCAACATTATTTCCCTTCTTAACAGTCATCTCTAAACTTACTGGTGCAGAATAAGTAAGATCCCTTAATCTCGCTTCATAAGGGAGTATGTCTGAAATCTCTCCGTTCGCTTCTATCACCCTCGGCTTCCCCACACTAACCTTCCCTAATTTAATTTTAAAATCTTCATCATCAATTGATTCAGAAACTTCCTCGACAATCTCTTGGAGACGACGATCAACAAAATCATTAAAAGAAAGAAGATTAGAAGTAACCAAAGAATGATTTTTTAAATAATTCCGAATTAATAAATGTTCTTTTTTTAATCTCATTTATTTGAAATAACAACTCGATAATAAATCTTTTTTGAATTATCTTTTTTATTTTTATTTAAAAAGAAACTACTCTCTTCCCGTTCTATTTTAATAATATCTCCGACAGAAGAGCCTTCAGGTAAAGCCGGATCACTTAATAAAATTCTTGGCAATTGTTCTCGAGAAATCTCAAACTTATCAAGGAAAATCTGAGAATCTTTCTCATTCAGTTTTTTGTGTAGTGGTTGTAAAATATGCATGTTTTTCTTCAAGGATTTAACGACTTTAGAATACTAAAAAAAAGAAAACTTCACTTTAAAAAGGTTCCTATCTTCAAAAAAATTCTAAAACAAAAGGTTTATTAATCTAAGAGCACCAATAAAATTTATGAAAGAGAGTTCAGCAAAAAAAGCAGAGAAATTTATAAAATGGTTCTCGGAAATTCATAAAGAGGATGTTCCAACCGTCGGGGGAAAGGGGGCTAATTTAGGGGAGATATACAATTTAAAAATAAATGTCCCTCCAGGTTTCGTTGTGACCACTAGTGCTTATAACCATTTCTTAATAAAAGCTGGGATAAAGGAAAAAATAAAAGAAATTGTTAAGAGTATAAATTATGAAGATTTAGAAGATTTAGAAAAGAAGACAAAAAACATAAGAGAATTAATGATTCATTCAAAAATTCCAAAAGAGATAGAAGAAGAAATCTCCGACGCTTACAACGCTTTAGACACGAGAGACTTTAACTTTGAAAGCGGAACTGCTCTAACAATTTTAAAAAGATCCGCAGAACCAATCTTCGTAGCTATAAGAAGCTCCGCTACTGCAGAAGATTTGGCAAACGCAAGTTTCGCAGGACAACAAGACAGTTTCTTAAATATAAAAGGATACAATGAAGTAATTGAAAATGTCAAAAAGACTTTTGCTTCTTTATACACTGCAAGAGCAACTTATTACAGAAAAAAACAAAACTACACTAAAGAAGCAAGGCTCGCTGCAATAGTTCAGAGAATGATCGATTCAAAAAAATCAGGTGTTGTCTTCTCTCAAAATCCTTCTTACGAAGATAAAAATGTAATTGTAGAATCTGTGTGGGGACTCGGAGAAGGAATTGTTTCTGGAACAATAACCCCCGACCATTATGTTGTCTCGAGAGATTTAAAAATCATCGAGGAGAAAATATCAAATAAAAAAATTGCTATAACGAGGGGTTCAAATGGTAAAGAAAAAATAGTTCAACTCTCCCTAAGTGTTTCGAAAAAGAAAGTTCTCAAAGATTCAGAAATAAAAAGTCTTACAGAAACAAGTTTGAAATTAGAAGAGCATTATCAGAAACCTCAAGACACAGAGTTTGCAATTGAAGGAGAAGAAATTTATATTGTTCAAACGAGAGCAATAACTACTTTAAAAAAAAGATTAAAAGAAGATGAGAAAAAAACAATTTCAGGAGATGAGATTTTATCTGGGGTTGGAGCTTCGCCCGGCATTGGTTCTGGAAAAGTAAAAATTGTGAGAAGTATTAAAGACCTTGAGAAAATAGAAAAGGGAGATGTTTTAGTAACTAAAATGACAAACCCAGATATGGTTGTAACTATGCAAAAAACATCCGCAATAATTACTGACGAAGGTGGTTTAACCGCACACGCTGCGATAGTCTCAAGAGAAATGGGGATCCCAAGTATTGTAGGAACAGAAAATGCAACAAAAATATTAAAAGAAAATATGGTCGTCAGTGTAGATGGATATACTGGAAAAGTTTATTTGGGAAAAATTCAGGGAGTAAAGAAAGAAGAAGTTCTTCCAATTACTGCCAAAACCAAAACAGAGATAAAAATACTTTTAGATTTACCAAGTTCGGCAGAAAGGGCTGCAAAGACCAAAGCAAAATTTGTAGGTCTAACAAGAATAGAAGGAATCATAGCAGAGTCAGGAATGCATCCAGATTATTTTTTAAAGAATGGAAAAATAAAAGATTATGAAGATATTATATTTAAAGGATTAAACACAATTGCACATCACTTCGAGGGAATGTGGGTAAGGAGTTCTGATGTCCGGAGTGATGAATATAAAGAATTAAAAGGAGCGCCGAAAGAAGTAGAAGAAAATCCTATGTTAGGAATGCACGGCATAAGGTTTGGTTTAAAGGAGCCAGAGATATTAAAGGCAGAGATAAGGGCAATGGAAAGAGTTTCTCAAAAAGGGAAAAAAATAGGTCTCCTAATACCTCAGGTAATCTCCACCGACGAAGTTAAAAAAGTTAAAGGAATCTTAAAAGAATTAAATATTAAGAATTTAAAATTCGGAGTTATGATAGAAACTCCCGCAGCAGTCCAATTGATCGGAGCTTTATGTAAACTCGGAATAGATTTTATCTCTTTTGGAACAAACGATTTAACCCAATATATCTTAGCAATAGATAGGGGAAATGAAGAGGTTCAATATCTCTACGATGAAATGCACCCCGCAGTTCTCAAGGAACTGGAATATGTTATTAGAGTTTGTAAAAATAATAAAGTAAAAACAAGCATCTGTGGTCAGGCGGGAAGTAAAAAACCAATGGTAAAATTTTTAGTTGAAAGAGGCATAGATAGTTTAAGTGTTAATGTTGATGTCGCTCATGAAATTTCTGAATACGTCGCAGAATTGGAGAGAATAAAAAATAGATCCTCAGATAAAGAGCCAAGAAAATATCACGCCAAGAATTTTAGTCGAAGGTAGAAGTTTGAATAAAGAAAATGAAGAATAAAAAAGATATTATTTTTTATTCAATAATTT
>CAYWQG010000015.1:0-4154 GCA_964460635.1 Candidatus Woesearchaeota archaeon
ATTTTCTTTACGAATGATTTACTCTTATTCAAGACTGGGAACCTTCGAACAATGCCCTTTAAAATACAAATTTAGATATATAGATAAAATAAAACCGCCGGTCAAAGATTCAATAGAGAGTTACCTCGGTTCGTGCGTTCATAAAACTTTAGAATGGATTTATACTTCAGGAAAAAACCCTTCGGTCGATGAAGTCGTTTCATATTACTCGCAATTCTGGACAAAAAACTACAAGAAAGAAATCCTAATCGTAAAGAAAGAATTTCAAGCAAAAGATTATTTCAACAAAGGCCTCGGTTTTCTCCTAAATTACTACAAAAAATATTATCCATTCGAAGACGGAACACTCGCTTGTGAAAAAAAGATAATAATAAATCTTCAGGGAGAAGAAATCTACAAAATAATTGGCTTTATAGATCGCTTAGTTTATAACTCAAAAACAAAAGAATACGAAATCCACGATTACAAAACCGCAAAAAATCTCCCTTCAAGAAAGGAAATAAAAGAAAACAAACAATTAGCACTTTATTCTATAGCGATAAAAGAAACCCACGGAAGAGAAACAAAAATCGTCTTAATCTGGCACTATCTTGCCCACGAATTAGAAATTCAGGAGAGAAAAACAGATGAAGAATTAGAAATCCTAAAACAAGAAATAATAGAAGAAATCGAAAAAATAAAATCAACAAAAGAATTCCCCCCTAAAAAAACAATGCTCTGTCATTGGTGTGAATACAAAGATATCTGTCCAGTCTGGAATTCAAAAGAAAAGATAATGGATAATCTAAGAAACAAATTTTCCGGTTGGGAAAAAGATAAACAAAAAAAATTGTAATTTTAAACAAAAATTACAAAATAGTTAAATTTATAAAAAAAGACACCATTAAAAAGTTATGACAAAACTCAAACCTAAAGAAAGATTAGAACAGATGATTGATTTTTTTGATAGGAGAGGAAAGGAAAGAGGATATGTAATTTCAAAAGGAAATGATTCAAACGAGATAGAAATAAGATATAAAAATGGAAACTTTTATCAGCTTCTCTTATTCAGCAAAACAATCCCTTTGACTAAATTAATCGGATTTAATTACGTAATGAACGCACCCATTTTTTATAAAGACGAGGAAACATTTTTCAGAAAGATGATAAAATATAACAAGGGTGGGAGGACGAATAAAAGTTTAAAAACATACTCTAAAAAAAGAATTAAGGAAATAACTACTTTGACAATACAAGAAAGATTAGCCCTATTCAAAGGAGATTGGTATTCAATGAGAAACTTTGAGGAAAAAGATTTGAAGGGAAAAGAATTAACTTATTTCCAGCCACAAACACAAAGACTTAAAGAAGACTTAAAATTTTTCAAAATAATACTTCCTGTTGAGTTTGATTATTCACATTTAGAAAAGGAAGATTACGGAAAGAATTTTGCAAGAAATGGTTTATCAAAAACTTACTTTTTTCTTTTAGAAAAAAAATCAAATTAGATTACTTCCGATTCACCTAAACTTAAAAAAGAGAAATCTTAGATTTCCTCTTCAACTTTTACTAAATCACTAACATGGTCTCCTTCCTGAAGCCGAACGATTCTAACTCCCTGCGCAGATCTTCCCATAACACGAATATTTTTCAAAGAAGTTCTTATTACAATTCCTTTCGCTGTCGTGACAATTATACTATCCTCATCATTAACCGAAACAGTCTTTACAACCTCTCCGGTTTTTTCGCTTATCTTTAAATTTATAATTCCTTTTCCTCCTCGTGAAGTCTTCCTATAATCTTTAACCGCGGTTCTCTTTCCATAACCTTTTTGAGTTATTGTTAAAATCTCTTCAGTATCTAAAACTTCCAAACTAACAACTTCATCAGAGTTTCCAAGTCTTATTCCTCTGACTCCATAACTTGCGCGACCCATAGACCTCAAAGAATTGCTATCAAATCTTATAGATTTTCCTTTCTTCGTCGCTAAAAGCATTCCCTGTGAAAGTTTTATCAATTCAACACCCACTAAAAAATCAGAATTATCTTCCGGCAAATTTATCGCCTTCGTTCCTGAAGGACGAATTTTAGAAAAATTAGATAAAGCAATCTTTTTCACAATTCCTTTTTTCGTCACCATAACTAAAAAATCATCAAAATTATTTAAAGAAATAACTTTTGTTATGTTCTCTTCCCTCAATTTTAGTAAATTGATTAATGCCCGGCCTTTTCCATACTTTTCAGAAGAAGGTAAATCATAGACCTTCAACCAAAAGACTCTTCCCCTCGTGGTGAAAAATAATAAATAATCATGTGTAGAACATTGTATCAATTGTTTAACAAAATCTCCTTCGGTAAGCCCGCTACCTATCACCCCTCTGCCGCCTCTTTTCTGTTCCTTATAAACTCCGACACTCATTCTTTTACAATAACCTTTCTCTGTAATTGTAACTATTACCTCCTCTTCTTTTATCAAATCTTTTTCAGAAAGCTCTCCAAAATTCTTAAGAATTCTTGTCTTTCTGGGATCTCCATAATTCTCTTTTAATTTTTCAACATCTCCAATTATTATTTTCAAAACCTCTTCTCTGTTTCCTAAAATCTTTTCCAGTCTTTTCATTTCTTCAATCAACTTACCAAGTTCTTTCTTCAACAAACCATATTCTAACTTAGACAACTGCCTCAATTTCATTTCCAAAATCGCTTTAACCTGATTGATTGTAAATTTAAAACGATTCTTCAATTCTTCTTCTGCATTATCTCTCTCCCTAATTATTTTTATTATCTCATTCATTTTATCCAAAGCAAAAAGAAGACCTTCAACAATTTCTTTTCTGTTTTTAGATTTCTTCAATTCAAAATTAGAACGCAAAATTATTATTTTTTCTCTATACTCCACATAACAACTAAGAAAACCCTTTAAATTCAAAACTTTCGGCTTCCCTTTAACAAGAACTAAAGAATTAACATGAAAAGTATCCTGTAATCTTGTATATTTAAATAGAAAATTTTTTATGAATTCCGGTTCGGTAAATTTCTTCAATTTAAGAACGATCCTAATTTTTCCTTTGGAAGACTCGTCGGTAAGATTCGTCACATCCCTAATTTTTCTTAGCTGAACTACCTCTGCAATTTGTTTAATTAAAGTAGATTTATTAAGCATATAAGGAATCTCTGTTATAATTAAAGAATTTTTATCTTTATCAGCTTCTTCTTCAATTTTTCCTCTCATCACCAATCGCCCTTTTCCAGTTTCAAAAAGTTCTTTCATATCCCCAAATAAAAGACCTCCCGTCGGAAAATCTGGACCTTTTATCAGTTTCAAAAGTTCATTCACATTAATCTCTGGATTTTTTATATAAGCAATAATTGCATCAACAACCTCGGAAAGATTATAGGGAGGCAAATTCGTAGCCATACCAACTGCAATTCCACTCGCCCCATTAAGCAAAATATTAGGAACTTTCCCAGGCAAAAGTACAGGCTCTTTCAGAGAATTATCAAAATTAGGTATGAACTCAACAGTTTCTTTATCTAAATCTTCAAGTAATTCATACGACAATTTTTTCAATTTCGCTTCGGTGTAACGATAAGCTGCAGGAGGATCCCCATCAATCGAACCAAAATTTCCCTGACCATAAACCAAAGGATATCTTAAAGAAAAATCCTGAGTTAATCGGACCATCGCCTCATAAATAGAAACATCTCCGTGCGGATGATATTTACCTATAACATCCCCCACAATTCTCGCACTCTTCTTTGTCTGTGTCTCCGGTCGGAGACCCATCTTAAACATAGAATAAAGTATTCTCCGCTGAACCGGTTTCAATCCATCTTCAACTGCCGGAATCGCCCTCGAAACAATAACAGACATAGCGTAATCTAAATACGCTTTTCTCATCTCTCCGGAAATTTCTGAATTAATTATTTTTTCATCCATTTTATAATTTTAGAAAATCTTCCTCACTGATTTCCTTTTTATTTACTTTCTTTCCACCATAATCACAAGCTTCACATTTCCAAAATCCAACCTTTCCTATAACCACTTTTAGTTTAGAACTTCCACACGAAGGACAAACTTTTTTAAAAAAAAGTTTTTTCTTTTTTTCAGCACTCTTAACTTCTCCCTTCAAAATCCAATCTGGCGTTTTAAGTTTTGATTTTTTTGTCATTTT
>CAYWQG010000015.1:4254-11291 GCA_964460635.1 Candidatus Woesearchaeota archaeon
CATTTTAAATATCTAAAGAAGCCTCCTCTGAATTTTCCGAAATAAATTTTCTCCTTGCTTCCACATCTGTTCCCATTAACATAGAAAAAGTTTTATCCGCTTCAATTAAATCATCTATAAAAATCTTTTTTATAACTCTTTTCTCTGGATCCATCGTGGTTTCCCATAATTGTTCAGAACTCATTTCCCCAAGTCCCTTGAACCTTGTCACACTCATATTTTGCCCACCAGTCTCTCGCATTTTTTCCAATTCCTGATCTGAATAAATATAATAATCTTTCTTTTTCCTGACTCTATAAAGAGGAGGCATCGCAACAAAGACATGACCTTCCTCGACAAGTTTAGGCATGAATCTAAAAAAGAGCGTTAGAAGAAGCGTCTTTATATGTTCTCCATCGACATCAGCATCGGTCATTATAATAATTTTCTGGTATCTTCGCTTACTCAAATCAAATTTATCTCCAACCCCTGAACCAATGGCAACAATCATATTTTTTATTTCCTCACTTGAAAGAACCCTCTGAGAACCGGCTTTTTCTACATTCAAGATTTTACCCTTCAAAGGAAGAATCGCCTGAGTTTCTCTATTCCTCGCACTTTTCGCCGAACCTCCTGCACTTTCTCCCTCAACAATATAAAGTTCTGTCTCATCCGAATCCTTCTTAGAACAATCCGCAAGTTTTCCAGGAAGCCCTCCCAATGAAAAAACATTCTTCCTCCGGACAAGCTCTCTCGCTTTCTTCGCAGCAAGCCTCGCCTTCGCTGCATCAGAAACTTTAGAAATTATTTGCTTTGCTATGGAGGGATTTTCCTCAAGATACTCTGACAAATAAGAATAAACTAAAGAATCAACAAGCCCTTTAACTTCTGTATTTCCCAACTTCGTTTTCGTCTGTCCTTCAAATTGAGGCTCCGGAATTTTTATGCTTACAATCGCAGTCAAACCCTCCCGAACATCTTCTCCCGAAAGAACCAACTTATTAAATTTCATTCTTTTTTTTATATAATCATTTACAACTCTTGTAAGTGCAGATTTAAAGCCAGAAATATGCATTCCTCCCTCGGGCGTACTTATAGTATTCACAAACCCAAATATACTTTCCCTATAACTGCCGGTATACTGAAAACAAATCTCCGCAACAATTTTCTCCGATTCTTTCTTAAAATATGTTGGTTTATGAAGCACGGTTTTGCTCTTATCCAACCACTCAACAAATTCCTTCAAACCACCAGGATAAAAAAATTTATCTTTCTTTCCTTTTAGATTATCTATAAATAAAATTTTTAACCCTGCATTAAGAAAAGCAATCTCTCTCAAACGAGTCTTCAAAATCTCCGGATCGAATTTTATTTCAGAAAAAATTTCTTCATCCGGAATGAATGTAATTATCGTCCCTGTTTCTCCTTCTGGAACTTCTTTCTCAACTTCTAATTTACTCAAAACTTTCCCACGGGAATAAGTCTGTCCGTACAATTTATTATCTCGTTTTATATTAACTTTTAATTTAGAAGATAGGGCATTAACACAGGAAAGACCAATTCCATGTAAGCCCCCAGAGATAAGATATGTTTTTTTATCAAATTTTCCTCCCGCATGCAACTTCGTCAAAGCGACCTCTACTGCAGGAACCTTATAAATCGGATGAATATCTACCGGAATTCCTCGTCCATTATCTTCAATAGTTATAGAACCATCTTTATTTAAAGTAACTTTTATATTATCACAAAATCCTGCAAGGGATTCATCGACGGAATTATCCACTGCTTCATAGACCAGATGATGTAATCCAACTTTTCCCGTCGAACCAACATACATCGCCGGCCTTTTTCTTATCCCTTCTAACCCCTCTAAAACTTTAATATTTTCTGCATTATATTCTGATATCATCTTTTAAACTATAAAAACAAGGCTCTTTTATAAACCTTTCTAAGAAAAATCAATTTTTATCGTCGACAAAATTAAAATTAAAAGCTCCGCCTACTCTTTCTTAATTTTTTTCTGTTTAGAAACCCACCTAACTTTTCTTCTTTTCATTTTAGAATTCTTTCTGCATTTAGAAGAACAAAAGGTATTAACTGAACCATTTTTCAAAACTAAAGTTATTCCTCTTGGAAATTCATACTGCTTTTTACAATAAACACATTTAGGCATTTAAGTATAAGCCCCCTTTGATAATTTAGACCTTATTCTTTTGGCTTCAATCTCTGTTTCCCTCAAAACCAAAACATCTCCAATTCTAATTGGGCCACGAACATTCCTTCTCATAGAACGGCCCTCATCTCGTCCATTTCGAATTAAACATTTAACCTGAGTTATTTCTCCTCTAAAACCAGTCCTTCCAAGTAATTCCCCAACAACCGCTAAAGTAATAGATTCCGAAATTCTGTTCCGTGATTTTTTATTTTGAGAATTAGCGTTTTCCATCTAATTACTTACCCTTTAAATTAGCAATCTCTTGCTCTACATCACCCGCATTAATAACTGCTACCGAAGAAGTCGGTATTGAAATTCCAACAACAATCCCCAATTTTTTCTTACTATCAACTTCTAAATAAGGAATTTTCTTCTCTTTACATAAAATAGGAATATGCTGAACAATCTCTTTTGGTTCAACGTCCAAAGCAACAACAACTAACTTAGCCGTTCCTCGCTCTATCGCCTTAGTAACCTCATTCGTCCCTTTCTCCAATTTTCCACTCTTCTTAACCTTTTCAATTAAACTATATGTTTCCATCTTCTTAAAAAAAAGAAACAGTTTAAAAATGTTTGTAAAACTCAAAAATTAAAGCTTATAAACTCTCTAAATATCAAGATAATTATGAGGTACGAATTTTCTCCAGAAATACAATCAAAAATGAAGCAAGTCTGTTTAGCTTTATTTCCCCACATCAAAATCAATCGTGTATTTTGTTTTAAAAGTTACGGAACGTCCTCTTCAAGAACAATCGCAAGATGTCACACTTTGGAAAAACTTATGCAAAAAACCCTCGGAATAGAGGCAACCTATGTAATAGAATTTTTATCAGAAAATTTTGACAGATTAAGAGAAGAAGATAAATTAAAAACTTTAATACACGAATTGATGCACATACCAAAAACATTTGGAGGAGGATTTAGACAGCACAATTTCGTATGTTCAAAAAATGTTAATAAATTTTTCAAAGAATACATAATTTATGAAAGAGAAAAAAATAACTTTTAAAAAAAATATCTTCATAGAAGCCGAAGTCTGCAATTGGTTCAAAAAGATATCCGGACTTATGTTTACAAAAAAAAATAAAGCGAAGAGCCTCCTCTTCGAATTCGGAAAAGAAAAAAGAATTCCAATTCATTCACTATTTGTCTTCTTCGATTTCTTGGCTATTTGGAGCAATTCCTCCAATAAAATCATAAAAATGGAAATCATAAAACCATTCAATTTTAAAATCCTCCCTAAAAAAAAATTTACAAAACTTCTGGAAATTCCTTTAAATAAAAAATATTCAAAAACTTCAAAAAAAATTATTTCTATATACAAAAAAGAGAAAAATAATCTTAAAGTCGTTTTCTCCGACGACAACTTTTATTTTCAAAAGAAGAAACTAAAGAAACGAACTCTAATTTTTAAGAAGAAAGAAGAAAACTCTTAGAAGAATGTTTTTATCTTCGATGATTCTCTTTTAAAAATTTTCTCGACGAGAAATAAGAAACATTTAAAAAGATTGACACCCTCTACGAATTAACCTGTTTTATAACGGGGAAATAAAAGGAGGTGTATAATGGGAAAAATTATTGTAAAGAATGTTATTAAGAGGAAGCCAGGATATCTTTACTATATTGATGGTGCTGGAAATGTCTGCGAAGCAAAAATGTCTCGTGGAGGTAAAAAAAGTAAGAAGAAAGTTGTAAAGAAAAAACCAGTTAAAAAAACCGTCAAGAAAAAAGTTGTTAAAAAGAAAAAGAAGTAAACCTAAGAAATTGGGAGGAAACTTTTTTTATTAACATTGTATGTTTATTATTTTATTTTTTTTGATTAATTTTATATAGTTCTTTTATGAACTATTTTTATGAAGTGTGTAATATTGTGTGCAGGTTACGCAACAAGATTGTATCCTCTAACCTTGAATAGACCTAAAGCTCTTTTACCTATAAAAAACAAACCTCTATTAAATTACCTCTTAGATAAAATAAATTTGATTGAGGAAATAGATGAAGTCTTTATTATCACAAACAATAAATTTTATGAATTCTTTTTGGAATGGGCTAAACATTTAAATTTTAATAAGAAGCTAAAAGTTATAAATGATAAAACAAAGACTAACGAAGATCGTCTTGGAGGTTTGGGAGATTTAAAATTTGTTTTAGATAAAGAAAAAATAAAAGAAAACTTAATAGTCCTTGCAGGAGATATTTTATTCGATTTTAATTTAGAAGAGATAATTAATTTTTTCAAAACTAAGAACAAGAATACACTTGGTTTGTATGATATTAAAGATATCTCAAAGGCAGGTAATTTTGGAATCTTAGAAATTAATGAAAATAATAGAATAACTTCATTCGAGGAGAAACCGGCAAACCCAAAATCAACTTTAGTCTCAACGGCAATTTATTTATACACTAAAAAGGAATTAAATAATATTGAGGAATATATGAAAACAGATAAACCCAAAGAAGGACTGGGTTATTTAGTTCCTTACTTTATGAATTCTCAGGAAGTCTATGGTTATGTTCTCGAGGGAAATTGGGATGACATTGGAAACAAAGAAGTTTATGAAAAATTAAAATAATTAATTTAGATATTCTCAGACTCTCCGCATCTATTTCCTAATTCTAAATATTTAAATAATTCTTTTTTCTAAAAATCTTATGATTATTTTAGGAATCGAAACAACCGCTCACACTTTTGGTGTAGGAATTGTAAAGAATTATAAGATTCTATCAAACATCAAGGAAACCTATACAACTAAATCCGGAGGAATAATCCCTATTGAAGCAGCGAAGCACCATCGGGAAAAAGCTTTTTCTCTCTATAAAAGAGCCTTAAAGGAAGCAAATCTAAAGGAAGAATCAATAGACGCTTTAGCTATCTCTCAGGGGCCCGGACTTGCCCCTTGTTTAATCGAAGGAATGAAATTCACAAAAGAACTTTCTAAACGATTAAAGAAACCTATAATTCCTGTAAATCATTGTATAGCCCATTTAGAAATCGGAAGAACAACTCGTGCAAAAGACCCCGTTCTCCTCTACGCTTCGGGTGCAAACACACAAATAATTTCTTACTCCTCGGGAAAATACAGAATATTTGGAGAAACTTTAGATGTAGGTCTTGGAAACTTCATAGATAACTTCGCAAGATTTCTGGGAATTGGATTTCCTGGAGGACCTTTGGTAGAAAAATTAGCAAAGAAAGGGAAAAAATATATAGAACTTCCTTACAAATTAAAAGGAATGGACATTGCTTTGTCTGGTATTCTCACAAACTTAAAACAAAAATTAGATTCAAAAAAATATAAAAAAGAAGACCTTGCATTTTCTGCTCAGGAAACAGTTTTTGCTATGCTTGTAGAAGCAAGTGAAAGGGCTCTCGCTCATACCGAAAAAAAAGAATTAATTCTCGGAGGGGGAGTTGGATGCAATTCCCGCCTAAAAGAAATGTGTAAAATAATGTGTGAAGAGCGAGGAGCAAAATTCTACTGTCCAGAAAATTCTTTACTCGGAGACAACGGCGCTATGATTGCTTACCTCGGAGAATTAATCTACGATTCAAAGAAAAAAAGATTCCTTATAAACTCTAAAAAATTAGATATCTCTCCCAGAGAAAGAACCGACGAGGTCGAAGTCTTCTGGAAATAAACTTAATTATTCTACCGTAACACACTTCGCGAGATTACGCGGTTTATCTACATCTTTGCCCCTTTCAATTCCAACATAATAAGCAAAGAGTTGTAAAGGAATAATTTCTAAAATCGGTCTTAAATATTTAGAAACTTTAGGAATATAAAAAGAGCTGTCCGAATTTTTTTCAATATCCGAATTTCCTTCAGAAGCAATCGCAAGAGTCTTTCCACCCCTTGTTTTCACTTCAATAAGATTTGATAAGTTCTTTTTATAAATCTCAGAATCCGGTATAATAAAAATACTCAAAGTCGTCTCATCTATGAGTGCAATTGGTCCATGTTTTAATTCTGCAGAAGGGTAAGCCTCGGCGTGAACATAAGAAATTTCTTTTAATTTAAGTGCTCCTTCAAGCGCAATGGGAAATCCTTCTTCCCGGCCCATATAAAAAACATTATCATATTTAGAATACTTCGAAGATAAAGATTTTACTATTTTTTCCTTCTTTAAAATTTCTTCAACTAAATTTGGAAGGTTCTCTAACTCTTTCATTTTTTTGATAGCTTCTTCTCTGTGCAAAACGCCTCGAACTCTTGCAAAATAAATTGAAAGAAGATAAAGGAGAACCAACTGAGAACTAAACGTCTTCGTCGCTGCAACACCTGTCTCCTGCCCGGCATGCAAATAAATTCCACCATCAACTAATTTAGAAATTGTTGAACCAACTTTATTCACAAGAGTAATCGATTTGAGGAAATTCGATTTCATTTTTTCTATGGCTGAAATTGTATCTGCAGTTTCTCCACTCTGAGATAAAGCTAAGAGAATTGTTCCCTTTTCTAAAACACCTTTACTATATCTGAACTCGGAAGAATATTCCACATCTGTATGGATTTTAGAAATTTCTTCAAAGAATAACTTTCCTTCGAGTGCTGCATTCCACGAAGTTCCGCAACCAACTATTATTATCCGCTTCAAATCTTTAATTTCTTCCTCGGTAATGCCCAAGCCCCCAAATTTAGGCATCGCTTTTTCATAATCAATTCTCCCACTAAAAGCTTTCGTAATAGTTTTTGGTTGTTCAAAAATCTCTTTCAACATAAACGTCGGATAATCCCCTTTAGAATTTTTAAGAAAACTCTTCTTAAATTCGACAACCGCTCTCGAAACTTCTTTTTTAGAATTCAATATTTTGTATTTACCTTCTTCCAAGACCGCCACA
>CAYWQG010000016.1:0-9869 GCA_964460635.1 Candidatus Woesearchaeota archaeon
GAATATTCTTTTTTCAAATCTCCGAAGACTTCCAATAATTCTTGTTCTGTTCTAACTTTTTCATGATTCGGCTGATATTTCAAACCTGTAATTAAGTTTGGCATAATTCTAAAAAATCAAAACTCATTTTTAAAGATTTATATTTTTAGAAATAAGTTTAGAAAAATATATATCTTTAAATACGAATAACTCATACATTTTTTATAATCTGAAATATTGAAATTAAAAAAAATTTGTATAATCTGTCTAAAAAATATCTTGAAGCATCAGACGCAATTAAGTTAGAAAGAGAAATATATTCAGGACTAGTGAATCGTGCAAAATATAATGAATATTACTTTGAATATAAATATGGTTTATTTTATAGTGGTGGGGAGCCTATTCCCTCAAAAGTCGATAGAAAATTAGAAAAAGCAATTGACGAACTTGAAGAATCTAATTATACTCAAAGGGCAATAGCTTACTCAAAAATGGAAAATTATTTTTCTCCAAAAAAGATACTTCAATTATTTGATAAATTTAAAACATTTAACGAATTAAGGGCGTCCATTTGTGAAATTAACTAATTTTTTTTTTAAAATAGCTTCTTTCGTGTTTCATACAAGAAAAACTTTTATACTACATATCCTTCTTTAAATTATGAGAATTGGAATAATAGGGCCAAATCAAGCTTACCAACTTAATGAATTAGGATTGAAAAAGCGAAAAGCAAAACTTTCTGAATTTGCAAAAATTTTGGCTAAAACAAATTTTGAAATTTTACTTACGCCCGACAAAGATTCGTTATTGGAATTTTTTGGAAAAGAGTACCTTAAAAATGGAGGAAAGAGGATTTTTGAGATAGTTCCTTTAGAGGATGATTATAAAGATTATTTGAATATTAATCTTGGAGAAAACATCTCTTGTAAAAAATGGCAAAACCAACCTTCGAAGTTTAACGAAGAATGTGATGTTATTTTTTGTGTAGGATATGGTGGAATGGTTTTGGCAGAAATAGGATTCTCAAAATATTACAACCCAAAAACAATATATATAATTAAAGATTTTGTTTCTTCTGAACTTCCAAAAGAGATTGGTTTAAAAATAAAATATATACAAATTAGTGAAATTAAAACTATTCTTAAAAATTTATAAAATAGCGGGAGATTTAACAGAATTCTGCGGAAAATAAAAGATTTTCCTCTGGAATATTGTACTAAATCTTAGGTTTCCCCATTGGTTAGACGAATTATAATCTCCCATGATTAAAAAAATAATAAAAATAAAAAATATATCTAATAACAAATTTTTTAATTAAATTTATTTTTCATTCGGACATTTAGAATAACTTATAAACTTCTTCTTCTTTTTTTATAAGATGGAAAATAAAGAGAATTATAAAATTTCAGAAGGAGAAAAAAAAGAGATAAAAAAACAAGCAAAAGAAATTCTTGGAAGGTTTGAGGAGAAACTCTCCAAAGTTGATTTTAGCAGTTTAGGGAAAGAAATTTTAGAAGATGGAGAGAGGGAAGAAGGAATATTTTCTAAAATACCTCTTTCTAAAGAAATAATGTTTCGGAATGCACCAGAAAAAAAAGGAGATTATATTATTGCAGAGAGAAAAAAATGGTAACGACTTTAGAAAAATTGAAAGATTATCTAAGGAGAATAAAAAAAGATGATTCCTCTGGAAAGAAAATAAATTCTTTTTTAGAGCTTAATCCTGAGGCAGAAAATGACGCAAAAAAAATAGATAAAAAGATATCTGAGGGAAAATCCGGAAAACTTGCCGGAAAGATTATTGCTGTAAAGTCAAATATAAATGTTGAAAATTTACACATATCTTGTGGCTCTTTAGTTCTCAAAAATTATGTTGCTCCTTATGATGCTGAAGTAATCAGAAGAATAAAAAAAGAAGACGGGCTGATTATAGGAATGACTAATTGTGACGAATTCGCTTGTGGCAGTTCGGGGGAAACTTCTGCTTTCGGTCCGACTAAAAATCCGAAAAATTTAGAATTAATCCCCGGAGGCTCGTCTTCTGGAAGTGCTGCCGCAGTCTCCGCGAACTTTTGTGATATGGCTTTAGGTTCAGACACGGGAGGAAGTATAAGAAACCCCTCGAGTCATTGCGGAATCGTTGGATTAAAACCGACCTACGCATCTGTCTCTCGATATGGACTTATGGATCTCTCTATGAGCTTAGACCAAATAGGAACCTTAACAAAAAACGTAGAAGACTCAGCGCTCTTATTATCTGTTATTTCTGGAAAAGATGAAAAAGATGCTATAACTAAAAACTCCAAAATAAATTTAGAAAACATAAAAGAAAATCCCAAAGAGATAACTATTGGTGTGCTTGATTTTAAAATAAAAGATGGAAGGATTCAAAAATTAATTGATAAAAAAATAGAAGATTTAGAAAGAAATTATCAATGGAAAATAAAAAAAGTAAAAATGAAGTATTTGGATTTGGCGATTCAAACCTATTATCCTTTGGTTTATGTTGAGTTTTTTTCAACGACAAGAAGGCTGGATGGAAGAAAATATGGAGAGGTTATTGAGAAATTTGCAGGCGTCGAAGTTTTGAGAAGAATTTTTGGAGGAAAAGAAATTTCTAAAACCGAACACAAAAATAGGGATTATTATTTAGCTCTAAAGACCAAGAAATTAATCGGAGAAGAAATATCTAAAGTTTTCAGACAGGTTGATTGTATTATTTCTCCGACAGTTCCAAAACTCCCTCACAAAATAGGGAATAAAATTTCTGTTGAGGAAATGTATTCTTATGATGCCTTGACGATTTCTTCGAATTTAGCAGGGAATTGTTCAATAAGTATTCCTGCTGGAGAAATAGAAAAAACACCAATAGGTATTCAGATAATGTGTGATAGATTTCAGGAAGAGAAATTATTAAAAATATCAAATGCTATTGAAAAATTGAAATGAAAATATCAGAAGACAATATAAAACTAATAAAAGATTTCGGAGCCACCCCCATAAAGAATTTAAAAAAAGTTCCGGAGTTTTATACTTTCAAGAAAGGATTGATAGTTTCTCATAGAGACTTTGATAAATTTTTGGAAGCCTTAGAGAAAGGAGAAAAATGTGCAATTGTTTCGGGACTCAATCCTTCCGGAGTTTTACATCTTGGGCACAAAGTGGTTTTTGATACAAATCTTTATTTTCAAAAAAAATACAACCTTCCTGTTTTTATTCCACTCTCTGATGATGAAAGTTACGTTTCAGGAAAAGTAAAAACTCAGGAAGAAGCTTTGGAAAACGCCTACAAATTAGCAAAAGAATTAATCGCTTATGGGTTCAATCCAAAGAAAACTTATTTTATAATTGATCAAGTTTATACTAACATTTATAATCTCGCGATAAAACTCTCGGTCAAATTAAATCTTTCTGAGATAAAAGCAACCTATGGGTATGAAGGGAAAGATAACATTGGAATTCAATTCTATCCTGTGATTCAGTCCGCACACATACTTTTCCCTAATGAGAAATTTAATATAAAAAATATTTTAGTCCCGATTGGGCCCGACGAGGATGCACATATAAGAATAAGCAGAGATATCGCATCAAGGATGAATTACAAGAAACCATCTATACTTCATTTGAATTTTATGCCGGGGATTGATGGTAAAAAAATGTCTGCTTCTAAAAATAATTCTATTTTTCTTGAAGATGACGAGAAAAAAATAATAAATAAAATTAAAGGAGCTCTAAGTGGAGGACAAAAGACGAAAGAACAACATAGAAAAATTGGAGGAAATCCAGAGGTTGATATGGCTTTCCAATATTTGTCTGCTTTTTTTATTAGCGAAAAAGAATCGGAGAGAATTTCTAAAGAATATAAAGAAGGAAAATTATTGAGTAGCGAGATAAAAGATATGTTGATAGATTTTTTGAAAAAAGATTTAGGAAGATTTCAGGAGAATTTAAATAAAATTTCAGATAAAGATGTTGAAAATTCTATTTTGAAGAATGAGAAATAATTTCTGAAAGTTTTTTTTCAAACTCTTGAAGATATTCTTTTTTTAGTCTTCCTCCGACGGCATTTTCGTGTCCGCCCCCTTTTCCTTCAGGAAAAATTCTCAGAGCTTCTAAAAAAGGTTTTCTTATATTTTCTCCACGTCCAGAAATACTGACCATAAGACTTTTCACTCTTGAAATTATAATAACTTTTTTTGGAAAAAGATAACTAAGTTCATTTGAAAGTTCGCTACTGAATCCATTCTCTGAGGAATATTTGAAAAATAAAATCTTCTCCGAACCCTTCTTTATTGCTTTCCTTAAAAGTTCTCTGTAAGTTTTTTCTAATTCTTCATACCGAAGATAAAATTTAGATTCTTTCGAATTTTTATATAAAAAATCATATGGTGTTTTGACTGTTAGAAAAAATTTTAAAAAATTTATAACATTTGTAGTTCTGTCCTTTAAAGAAAAATTAAGTATTGAATTAATTTTCCCAATTGGAGATCCAAAAAGGATCTCAAATGGATCTTTTGAGTCAAATTCCAAATCCGGGTATTTTTCTGAGAATTCTTTATAAAAAGGGGGAATGAAATGGTCTGCTAAACTCCCAACTACCGCAATCCATAAATCTTCCTTTTTCTTCGATATTTGATAACAATAAGCAGTTACAGCCTCGGAGCCGGTTCCATTTTCTCCTTTGGAAAAGTTATTATAATATTTCACAAAATTTGGAATTTTCTGACCTTCCGAAATATGATGATCAATCCATAAAACTGGAAGGTTTCTCTCCTTTACTCTTTTAAAAAAATCTTCAGATACAAGGGGTCTATCTAAAATAACTATTGAATCTGCATTCAATTCTTCTACTTTCCTAAAATATGATTCGTTCAAATCTGGAGAATTGGTAACTGGAAAAAAGCTTCCCCTTTCGAGATATTTCCTTAATAAAATAAACGAACAAAAGCCATCTGTATCGCTATCAAAAAAGAAAATAGGATTTTGAAAAGACTCAAGTAAAGACCTTATTTCTTTAATTTGCTTTGGATTTAACATTCCAAATAAATTGTATTGAAGTTTTTAAATCTGTGTAAATTGTCAAATTATATTGGCTCGGGGAATTCTAAAGCTATCTTGATAGGCGTAGATTTGAGAAGATTTATTTATATTTGAGAATAAAAAATAATATTATTGTGGTAAAAATCAATGTTATGCCGTTCGCGAGAATAATTGGAATGTTCTTGATAAAAATCCCATATAAAAACCATAAAAAGATGCCGGTTGTTAACAGAGCATACATCTCCAATGATAAATCTTTCGTATGTTTAGTTTTTATAACTTTTATGACTTGAGGCAGAGAAGAAGTCGTTGTGCAAACCGCTGCTGTTAAACCAAGCAAAATAATTAATTCCATACTTTATGTTTCTTAATAATATTTATATAACTTTTCATCCAGTAAATAATTGCTAATCTTATTTTACAATTTTCGTTTCTAGTTTGTTATAACCAAAGAAATCTGTTGTGTAATTATAAGCTCCCGCATTTAGGAAAGTTATTTCATCGCCAACTTTTGGATTTTTTAATTTTACTTTGTATCTAAAGATATCATCTCTCGTTGGAGAGTTTCCTTTTATCAAATAAAACTTTCCACTTTTAGTTTCCTGTTCTACGAGCATTTTGAATTCAGTTATAAGAGAATCTAAAGCACATCGATAAATACTGGTATTTATTAAAATATTTGAATCTTGAATTTGTATTATTTTTGCTTTTAATTTAATCGGAGGGGCTGCAAGAAACCTTCCCGGTTCTATATATGTAATTATTTTTCTATCTGATAAAAATGATTCGGTCTCCTTTATTTTACTAAAAATATAGTTAAGATTTTTAGAAGAATAATTTTTATATTCAACAGGCAAACCACCTCCAAGGTTAAAAAAATCGATTAGTTTGAGAGTTTCTTCGGTTAATGAATCTTTTAATTCTTCTTTAATTTCCCATTCACTAGTGTTCTGCGATTTTCGATGGACATGAATTCCCAATTTTTCAATGAAAGGATTTTTTCTAAGTTTATTTATTAAATAATTAAATCTTTCAGAGGGGATTCCATAAACAAAATATTTCCCTGAACCTATTCGGCTTTCAAGAAATTTCATTCGAAGAGAAAGCCATATTTTTCTCTTTGAGCTTTCTAAAACCTCAAGTAAGTTTTTTAAATCTTCTTCATTTCCAACGACAATTTTTCTTACTCCGACAGATAAAATTTCTTTAATTTTCCTCTCTGATTGTGCAACTAAAAAAAACCAGATCTTTTTTTTATTTTTTATTTCACTTATTTCTTCTTCCTGATGAATTGAAAATTCTATATCTCGAAATTCTTTTTGAATTAATTTCCCAACTTCTTTATTTGTTTTATATGAATAGATTATTTTTAATTTCAATTTCTCTAAAAGATTTATTTGTTCTCTTAGTCTTTTTTTACTTAAAACAAATTCTGCACGATTCAAATTAACTCCTCCTTTTTCATTTTATCTAAAACAGTTGACATCATTATTGGAAAGGTTATTGTTACATCACCTATAATTGTTGCAGATTCTCCATCATCTTTTATTTTACCCCAAGATTTTGCTTCCTGAGTTGTCGCTCCAGACAAACTCCCAGAAGTTGGGTGGGAAGTAGTCATATAAACGGCGTAATCGAGACCTCCAGATAAAAGGGAGGAGAAAATAGAGTAATGTTTTGAAATCCCTCCCCCGAGGGAAATAACTGCCTTTTTGTCTTCAAAGGAAAGTTGAGTTGTTATTTTTCCCATATCCCATATATTATCGACTATGAAATCTGGATATTTTTGTTGAAACATAAAGAGGTGGAACCCGAAAGAAGAATCGATTATCCCTGGACAGAAAATTGAAATATCATTTCTCGCGGCCTGATAAAGTATAGAATTCTTATCCTTTATTTTCAAACCAATTTCTTTCAATAACTCTGAAGGAGAAATCCTTTTCTTTTTTTTATAAATATCTTTTAGATATTTTTGCATTAAATCTTCAAACTTAAGATAGCTTTCTGTTTTTATTAAAAGATTCCCAATTCTATTTTCTCCTTTCTCGTGAAGTTGGACATCATCTGCATCAAAATTAAAAATTAAAAATTTCTCTCCTGCCGATTTCATAATATCTTCTTCAATAGAACCAGAAGTCGTGACTAAAAAATTTGGAATTTTTAGAGAGCAAAGTTGAGCAAAAAATCCTCTGAGTCCGGAGGTTACCATATTTGAAGTAAAAGATAAAAAGATTTTAGAATTTGTTCTTTTCATTTTTAAAATAACTTCTACCGCTTCCTTTAACTCGGAGGCTTGATAACCAAGATTACCAAATTTATTAACACAATCTTCGACCGTTAAATTTGGTTTCCATAAAAAATCTTTTACTTTTTTCATTTTAGAAATAGATTAAAAACTACAAGATTAGAAAAATATGGGAATTGGAAAAATCCATTCAATCTTAGAGGTCGATGTCTTCCAGACAAAGATATTATCTTTCAAAAAACTAATAATCATAGAAAAAAAGAACCAAACTCCTTTTTAAATTTTATGCTCTTAAGAAATAAATTAATGTTCCTTCTATCGTCGCGGCTATAAGTAAAAGGGGGATTATTATGAATAAGAAGACCTTTAAGGAATTGTAGAAATAATCTAAAAATGTTTTTTTCTTATCTTTTTCGAAGACAAAAGTTCCAAATTTAATTCCTAATCCAAAAGAAATGAAAATTGCAGGCAATTCAAAAATTCCGTGAGGTAATAAATTTAATAGGATAAGGGCGCCATTCTTTTTAACAGACAAAGCAGAAACGATTCCTAAAAGATAACCATTTGAGATTGAGAGAAGAATTGGGATAATCCCAAAAAAAGCCCCAAAAAATAAACCCAAAAAAGAAACTTTAAGGTTGTTGAAAAATATAAAGAGTATTAACTGAATTTGATTCATTCCAGAAGTTTGTTCGAGAAGTTTTTTTATTAATTCAGAAATACTTTTTAAAATTTCTGCAGGAGGTTGAATAAATGCCCCCAAAAAAACAAATGACAAAAATAGAAAAAAAGAAAAGTAAATATAATTTTTAGAATTCTTTAAATAACTAAAAATTTCTTTATAGATTTCTTTCATCCCCTTTTTTTTATAAATCTTTTCTTTCATCTAAACATTTTCCTTATCATCATTGTTTTATTTTTATAATTTTTTTTCAGATATAATCCATAGAATAAACCGACTAAAAACCCCCCAAGATGTGCAGTATTTCCTATGGGAATACTAAGGCCTATAGAAAAAGCCCACAATAAAGCTAACATTCCCGGAGCGGCATATTTCATTTTTATAGGGATAGGAATGAATAAAACATAGACAGATAAATCTGGAGTTAATATCATTAAGAGACCAAGTAATCCGAAGATTGCCCCAGAAGCACCGACGGCATAGGCGAGCATATCTGAAGGTAAAATAAACGCAGAGAGTACAAAGAACAAACTTGCGAAGAGTCCTGAAATCATATATAAATAAAAATATCTTTTTCTTCCGAGTATTTTTTCTGTGAAGACCCCTACAAAAAATAGAGAAAGCATATTAACAAAAATATGAAAAAATCCTGCATGCATAAACATACTTGTTAAAATCGTCCAAAGATATTTTCCTTGGAGAATATTATAGGGATTCAAAGCGATGTCTTCTAAAGATAAAATTTTAAATTTTAAAAGCAAAGAGAAGAGGATGAAGAAAAAAATATTTGCAAGTATAAGATTTGTTGTGACACTGAATCTATCGAAGATACTCAATCTTTTGTTCGAAACTATTTGATAATAATTATTCATTTTTTTTCAAATTATTTTTTAAAAATATTAGAAAATAAACTAACTCTCTTTTTTATTTCCTTCTTCTTAACAACTTTTTTAGCTGACTTCCTCTTCACAACTTTCTTTTTAGGAGATTTTTTAATCACAATCTTTTTCTTAACGATTCCTTTCCTAACAACTTTTTTAACTGGCTTCTTAGTTCCAATTTTCTTTTTGATAGGTTTCTTAATCACAATTTTTTTCTTTACCGCCTTTTTCTTAACAACTTTTTTAACTGGCTTTTTCTTAGAGGTTACTTCTTTTTTACTTGGTGTTTTTTTAATTTTTAATCTTATATTTCCTTTCGATTTACTTAAACCTAAAGAGGCGGAACCTCTGGCCCTTTCTGAATCTTTTTCTTCTTCTAGAGAGATTTTCTTTTTCAATTTCTCTATTTCCCCTTTAACTAAATTTAGTTTAGATTTTAGAGCAATAATCTTTCTATTTATTCCCTCGATAAATTTTGTATTATCATTAATTTCCAAAAGTTCTCCACATTCCATACAATAAAAATCATTCGCCAAAGCGTCTTCAACACTAACTTCTCTGACACACCTTTTGCATTTATAGATTTCTTTGTGGGATTTTTCTTCTTTTAATTTCTCTAATTTTTTCCTATTATCTTCTAAAAAATTTTTTAAGAATTCTAAACATTTTAAAGCGTTTAATTTCCACGAGTAAATATAAAATCCTTTCTTCTCATCTTTTTCTTTAAGAGAAGAAACTAAACCAAATTCTAAAAGTTTGTAGAGAAAAGTTCTTGTGTGATTCACGGCAATGTCTAATTTTTTTGCAATTAGAAACTCATTTGTATATTTATCTTTTTTTAAAACAGTATTTATTCTTTCTATTTGATGCCCGACGACAATACCAACCACTTCTTTTATAAATTTATCCAACATATTTTTTTATGTGTTTCTACTTTTATAAAATTAACTTAAATAAATTTTATCTCTATTTTTTATTTAGATCCCTCTAAAAAATCTAAAGGTTTTTAAACTCTTTTTCCTCACAGATTCTATAAGATGGG